>JAJFTV010000199.1 GCA_021372725.1 Chloroflexota bacterium
TCGTCCAGACATAACGTTATTATAGACACTGGAACGCTTGACCAGGTTAAACTGCTGGAAGACCATGCCAATTTGCCGCCGGATCATGCGGATCTCCTTGCCCTTGGCTGCAGTTATATCGATATCATTCCACAAAATCGTACCGGACGTAGGCTCGATAAGACGGTTGATACAGCGCAACAAAGTGGACTTGCCGGAACCACTCAGGCCAATCACCGCCAGGAATTCACCATCTTCTACCTGGAAATTGACCCCTTTTAATGCCTGCGTTCCATTTGGGTAGGTTTTAACCAGATCTTTTACAATTAACATAGCGGGTATCCTTTTTAATGGATAAAATTCAGACTTCATTATACAGAAATTTATTTTTAATAAAAAACTGGCAGGTCGTAAGACCTGCCAGTTTATGACCAGCATTTATTACTTCACAAGTTCCGCGGGATCTACACCTGCTGCCTGCAGAATTTCCAGGAATGGCTGATAATAATCTGCTTCAACCTCAATGTATCCATTGATGGAGTAGAGGCTCTTCAGCAGGTACTGGCCACCAGGATCCTCTGTCATTGCAAGCAAACCCTGGATAATGGCCGCTTTGTACGTAGGATCAAAGTTTGAAATGAACTGAACGCCATCGTTCGGAATCCGATCAGAAACTGCGAAAATCTTTACTTTTTCAGTGATATCAGGATAGGTTGATTGAAGGTCTGCAGATTCATCGGTCAGGATGTCGGTGTAGGCAACACCTGCATCGCAATCACCGTTGTAAACGGCAATCGCAACCTTGTCATGCCCACCTGCAAACTGATAGGTGAAGTCCTTCTCAGGATCGATCCCTGCTGCTTTGAAGAGGATATTGGGGACAACGTAACCGGAAGTAGAATTTGCATCTACAAAGCAGAAAGTCTTTCCTTTTACATCTTCCAGTTTGGTGATGCCTGTATCCACCCCGGCGATAAACTCAGCTTTGTAAAAAGGTTCCATTTCACCCGCTAAAGCAAAATCAGGATCAAGTTCGCCACCTGGGGTGTATTTTCTGACGTTGACAAGCGAGGGGGTGATACCAGAATATTTCGCGTTTGCCAGTAGAGCAGAGAAAGTGTTCAGGAAACCAACCTGGGCTTTTTCAGCGCCCATCGCTTCAATCGAGGCAGCCATCGAAGTACCTACCTCAATCTTGTACGAAAGACCGGTCATCTGATTCAAGCAATCCGCAATGCTCTGACCAGCTTTGGTGATCTTGCCGGTATCGCCAGATGGAACAAAGGCAATGACAATAGGATTTTCAGGTGAACCAAGCGCGCCCGCTTCTGCAACCGGTGGATTTTCCATTAAGGTACAAATGGGATCTGGCGGTGGGGTGGGGGTGGGGGGTTCCGGGGTTGGTGCTTCGGTCACAACCGGGGCTGCGGTTGGCTGGGCACAAGCACTCAAGACTAGAGAGCTCAATACCAGCACGGAAAGTAGTACGAACAATGACTTTTTCACTTTGTTTCTCCTTGGGTTTTACATTACAGGTATACGTTTTCTCCCAAACGCAGTCTATATCATAGCCTAAAAAAAAACAAAAGGCAAGGAAAATGCCTTTCTGTAAACTTAAAAATTCACCTTCGTGGATCAGGGTTCCGAGTATCCGCAAATGGCGATCGCCCGCGGACCAGTGTGCGCGCCCAACACAGGTGAAACGATCCCGGAGATCAATTCGAGCGGATGATGCTCCGTGGAAATCCTGTCAGTCAGGGTTTTGGCTTCGTCATATGCGGCGTTGTGCAACACTGCGATATGCATGGGTCTTGAAACATCCACTTTCTTGAAAAAACTTGAATAGAGGGTCTCAATGGCGCGACCTCGCGTGCGAGAGACATCCGCCGCTTCGACCGAACCGCTCTGGTGATTAACTCGTATTTGTGGTTTGATGTTCAGCGTATTTCCAATGAACTTTGCCGCTCCGGCAATGCGTCCACCCTTCACCAGATACTCCAACGTATCCAGCACAATATGATAATGCAGGCAATTCCTCACCGCTTCAGAAGCTTTTTTCATGCCCTCAACATCCGCTCCTGCTTCACGTGCCCGCGCTGCTGCCAGGAGCTGCCAGCCAAGGCTCATCGAATTCGCTTTCGAATCCAGCACATGCACCGGTATCCTGAACCCTTTTGCCGCAGCACGCGCTGATTCGATCGTTCCACTCATGGCACCACTGATTGTGATCGCCAGAATGGCTGAAGCACCAGCAGAACACGCTTCTTCATAAACCTGCAGGAAATCCTGCGGGGTTGGCTGCGACGTGGTGGGGTGGAATGGGCTGATACCCAGTTGGGTATAGAATTCCTCTGCCGTGATCTCCACACCATCCAGGTACTGGTGGTCGCCCCACACGATCGTCAGGGGTACCACTCGGATGTCATACTGTTCGCGTAATTCTTTGGGTAAATCATTGGTGCTGTCGGTAACGATGACCACCTGATTCTTCATCATTCATAACCTCTCATAACTCCCCGTTTTGATTTCTAAGCCAATATTATATAAAATACATGGTTGAGAAGGGAGTGTCTTTAGGCATATTCCCGGTGTAGATGTCCAGTTTACTTCATTCCCCCTTTCATGTCGACTTAAAAAACAGGCTGTTAAATGAGCATTACATTCATCCTCTTTTGTCAGACAAGTACTATAAATTCCTTGTATTCAATTTTTTTTCATGCTATCATCATTTTAGCGAAGGTTTTTTCGTTCAAAACGCAATGCTTTTCCCGTCATCGCAAGAATGGCGTTATGGATTTATTCTTGTTATTTAATGAAAGCGAGGTGAATCCCTGGTCAAAGAGATACTAAAAGCCAAATCCCACAATTAACTGTAATTAATCAATTTTCACTTCGTAGTCATGAAGATTCACCATCGGCTGCGGGGTGAGCAAAAAGCCGTCAGGCTTGCAGCAAAAATTCATGAAAGACAGGACATACCATGATCAATCCTCATCCAGGACTCCCAGAGTTAGAGTATGTAAAACCCGCCAGCCTCTCCGAGGCATGCAAGTTTCTTGAGGAACATGACGGAACAGCAAAACCTTTCTCAGGCGGAACAGATAGTTTTGTCAGGCTGCGTGACGGGGTAATTAAACTCGATTACCTTGTTGACATCAAAGGGCTTGATGGAACTAAAGAACTTTCCTATGACCCCAAAAAGGGGTTAACCATTGGCGCCGCAGTGACCATGAACCAGGTCGTCAAGAACAAGGATGTTATCAAGTACTACCCTATCCTGGTCCAGGCAGCCAACTCGGTGGCCAGCTACCAATTGCGTAACCGCGCCACCATTATCGGTAATATATGCAATGCCTCACCAGCAGGTGACACAATTGGATCCTGTCTGGTGCTGGACGGTGTGCTCGACGTAACCGGTACAACCGGCAAGCGCACCATCCCCTTGAATACCTTCTTTTTAGCTCCAGGACGCACAGTCCTCAAAACCGGCGAAGTGGTTACCTCGATCACCCTTCTACCCCCTCCTGCTGGCATGGCTGGGGTGTATAAGAAATTGGGGCGTAACATCATTAGCGATCTTTCCATTGTTGGCGTTGCCGTGATCGGATATCCATCCAGCAAGTCGCCGTCAGGTTATACCTTCAGAATCGCCCTGGCTTCAGTCGCGCCCGTTCCAATGGAAGCATTAAAAGCTGAAGCCATTCTTTCAGAGAAAAAGATCACCACCGAGACGCTTGCGCTTGCAGCGGATTTCGCCATGGATGCCGTTACACCCATCGATGATGTGCGTGGTTCGGCGCGTTACCGTAAACTTATGGTGCGCAACCTCACCCGCGAAGCACTCACGGAAGTGTGGACTAAATTAAGCAAATAGCCCCGGCTGTTTGACCCCTTACAGGAGGAATGAATGCCTTATTCAAGAATCACACTCACCGTCAATGATGTTCCC
>JAJFTV010000142.1 GCA_021372725.1 Chloroflexota bacterium
TGACTCCGGGTGGCATTTTGAGCCTCATCGAAAATTGCTACACAATTGTCGAAGGTTCGACCCCGCAGATAAGCGACGGGTGCAATCTCAACGGAAGCTTGCACCGCATCTTTCTGGGGTGAATCCGGCACCAGTTTCTTCATGGCATCCAGCGATATGGTCAAATCATTTTCACTGGTGATATCCGCAAATACGGGGGTGGCGCCAGTATATCGGACCGCGTTGGCTGTGGCTACAAAGGTGAGAGAAGGGACGATGACTTCATCGCCAGGACCAATCCCTGCAGCAACACAAGCCATATGAAGTGCGTCGGTGGCGTTGGCAACAGCCAATGCGTGTTTTGCACCGGTAAAAGCAGCAAATTCTTTTTCAAAGCTCTGCGTGACAGCGCCCATGGTCAGCCAACCGCTATCCAGCACTTCTTTAACCGCGTTCTTCTCTTCATTTCCAAATACAATGTTCGACAACGGAACGATCCAGTTCAATGTTGTTCCTCCGGTAAAAATTGCGAACGCATTTGTTCAAAATCGAGGCTTGCCCGTTCATAATCATCGGGCCGGCCAAGATCCTGCCAGTAGCCTCCAAATGGAAAGCTGCATACCTTCTCTCCAGCAGCCAATAGCTGTTGCACCAGGGTGGGAAAATCAAGATATTCATCCCGCGTGATGTAGTTCAGAACTCTTGGTTCGAATACGTAAATTCCCATGCTCACCTGGTAATCGTAAGTGGGCTTTTCGATGTACCCTGTAATACGGTGGTCGTCACCCGGCATGATCACACCCAGGTCGATGGAAATTTTCCGCTTGTGTGTCGAAATGGTGGCAACTGCATTTGAGGCTTTGTGAAATTCGATCAACTTTCGCAAATCCAGAGTGGTCAGCACATCGCCATTGGTCACCAGGAAGGTTTCATCCAGCCCATCCACCAAAGCCAATGGACCAGCAGTGCCCAATGGTTTGGATTCATGACTGTACGAAATTTTCATCCCCAGGCGTTTGCCATCCTGGAAAAATAATTTCATATAATCAGCCAGGTATCCAACGGTCAGCACCACGTCGTTGATCCCGGCGCGTTTCATCTGCCGCAGCAGGACTTCGAGGATCGGCATATCACCAATGGGCATCAAGGGTTTGGGAATGATTCGTGTATAAGGCTCAAGCCGACGGCCCTTGCCCCCTGCCAAAACAATGGCTTTCATAATGCACCCCTAAAATTCGTATTTTCCTACCTGGTATAAATCTAGATGATCCTGGATCCAAAGAACAGTTTGTTCCAACCCCTGCTCGAGCGTGACTTGCGGCTGCCAACCAAACGCTTTTCGAGCCTTTGAATTGTCCGAAAGCAGCCTTTGCACCTCGGAATTTTCAGGCCTCAAACGAATCTGATCCGTCTTTATTTGAACTGGACGACTGACTATACGAATGATCTGATGAGCAAGGTCACCGATGCTCACTTCATTGCCCGTTCCAAGGTTGTACACCTCACCTTCAACACCCTTTGCCTCAGCAGCTTTAATGAATCCAGATACCGTATCACTGACATAAGTAAAATCCCGCACCGGCTGAAGGTTGCCTAGGTGAATCACGTCCTTGACCAGAGCCTGAGTGATGATTGTGGGAATCACCGCACGCGCAGACTGCCTTGGGCCGTATGTGTTAAAGGGTCTCACCGTGACAACGGGAAGACCAAATGCGCAATAATAACTTTCCACCAGTTTATCGGCGCCAATTTTACTGGCTGAATAGGGCGACTGCCCCTGCAGCGGATGATCTTCACCAATAGGAACTCGTAAAGCTGTTCCGTAGACCTCACTTGTGGAAGTGTGCACCATACGGTTGACGCTCAATTCACGGCAGGAATTGAGCACATTCAACGTGCCCATCAGGTTCGCTTCGGCTACCTCAGTGGGGTGGACATAAGAATAGGGTATCGAGATCAAAGCTCCCAAATGGAAAACGATACCGCACCCCTTGACGGCTGTCTGGATCGCCTCGGGATCGCGAATATCTCCAGCGATAATTTCCACCTGGTCAAGCACTTCACGCGGAACCATACGCAGCAATCCCGCATCGCCCCGTGAATTGTAGTGAACAAAAGCCCGGACTCTGGCTCCCATTTGTACAAGATTTTCGACCAGGTGACTACCGATAAATCCACCTGCTCCAGTTACCAACACCTGCTGATCACGCCATTGCATCGCTCTGAGCCTCTCTTGTTTGTATTGCCAGGTAATCACTCACCACGTTGAGCAGATCCGGGATCATGATAAGGCGCACCGGAAGTTCTGAACAAATTTTCAGAATTCGCTCACGATTCTTTGGATCCACCTTGTTGATTGCAAATACAACCACACCGATGTTTTTTCGTTGCACCAAATCGGGAATTTCCCGGGTGGTACCGAGAACCGGATAACCGCTCACCTTCAAATGCTGTTTGTACGAGTCATCGTCGACAAATCCTACGATCGAAAATGCCGGAGCAAGCTTGCTTTTTTCAATCAACCAGATGCCCAACTGGGCGCAATCTCCTGCGCCGATGATCAGCACCCGCTCTCCGATCAGAGACGCTTGACTGCGCATCCTGACCCATCGTGATGCCAAACCTGTGATGAGCCTTTCCCGGTAACGAACCGCAACGAACCCAAAGAACGTGAACATTGTGAAATCCACCAACATGGGCAAAGGAAGCTGTATCTCGGAAACAAAGAACTCGCTGACAAACCAAAAGATGATCATCGAAAAGAGTGTAGATGACGCCAGATCAAATACATAAATCGGACCCGCAGTGCGCCATTGAACCTTCTTCAGCCCTAACACGGTGTTGGTGATAGACATGCATAATGCCAGGAAGGCCGCAATAGATGCTGATTTTCCCCAGCCCAAATCCAAAGGCGATGACAAGCGCCACAAACCTCCCGCAACGGAGATGGCAATGAAGGAGGTGATTGTGTCTACGACGAACCAGGAAACATACCGGCTACGAAACCTGAATAATGGACCGGCATACATCTGGCTTTCAGGAACCTTGACTTTGCGGAGGCTTGGCAGCAACATGATGAACGTCATGAAGATCACATCCAGGTCGCCGATAAGGGATTGTTGACGTACATACAATTGATCCAGACGTTGTTTTTCAGGCAGAATCTTATAGAGATATTCATCCATCACCCCGGTACCCTGCAACATCTCTTTTTCGTTACGGTAGATCACCGATGCCGGGCTGGTGATGCCGGGGCGGACAGATAGCACTTCCGCGCGAACGTTTTCGGGCCAGGTCATGGCAATATCATAA
>JAJFTV010000145.1 GCA_021372725.1 Chloroflexota bacterium
GGGAGTGGAAGGCAGTCCGTATGCAGTAGGATACTTTGGATACGCGTACTATGCAAATAACAAGGAAGCCCTCAATATCCTGAACATTAACGGGATTGAGCCTGTGGAAGAGAACGTGGACAACTTCACCTATCCGCTGGCACGGCCGCTGTTCATCTACTCGACTGCCGACATCATGCAGGAAAAGCCCCAGGTGGCAGCCTTCATCAACTTCTTCCTGACTTATGTCAATGAAGAGATTTTATCGGTAGGCTATTTCCCTGCCAATCAAGAGGCACTCGATGGATCGGCTCAAAACTGGCTGACTGCCATGGGTAAATAATTTCAACCATTTGAGACAAGCTGAAAGTTCTTAGCCCGGCAACAAGGTCATGCATTGAGATACGGATACGTAAATAGTATTGATGAAATGAAATTGTGGGAAAACCTGAGAGAAAATTCTCAGGTTTTGCCATTTATTGTTTATACTTATTATGATTGATCCAGGAATATTGTCAGTCCACGGGTCGGAAGGTATCTGATGGAGAAAATAGAAGAACCAGGACTTGCTCAAGCCCTGAAAAAGCGGCACCGTTGGGGAGAAACGCTGATACAAAACTTTCTTTTTGTGTGCGGCGCATTTTCCATTTTAATTTCGATCGGCATTGTTTATGAATTGGGCAAGGAATCCCTTTTGTTTTTTACCCGCCGGCAGTGGGAAGAGGCCAATAAAACATTGGTTACAGAACTGGACCCATCCACAACAACTATCTTTGAATTGAGCCAGGGAGGCAGACAGTTGGAAGCCGGCCAGATTATACGGATGCAGGATGAAGCAATGCAAATCCTGTCCGTTGAGGACAACCTGTACACGGTCGAACGAGGCAGCCTGGGAACAAGTCCTTCCGCTCACCCGACAGGAACTGAAGTTGAAATCTCCAAAAAGGTGACGTTGGGTGAGTTTTTTGGCAGCACTGAATGGAACCCGCAGATCGGAAAATTTGGTATCTGGCCATTAGTCAACGCTACGATGATGACTTCCTTGATTGCAATTCTGGTTGCAGTTCCGGTGGGTTTGAGCATCGCCATATATCTGAGCGAGTATGCTTCTGCCAGGGCGCGCGCAATCCTGAAACCCATCCTCGAGATACTGGCAGGGATACCCACAGTGGTTTATGGATACTTTGCCCTGACCTTTATGAC
The DNA here is from genome assembly GCA_021372725.1 of Chloroflexota bacterium. GTDB lineage: Bacteria > Chloroflexota > Anaerolineae > Anaerolineales > Anaerolineaceae > JAJFTV01. The sequence continues at coordinate 1,183 of JAJFTV010000145.1, forward strand.
CCCGTTGCTGCGGGCAATCTTTGGCAAGGATGTGGTGGCGATCTATAATACGGCCTCGGCAGGAATTGTGATCGGTATTCTGATCATTCCCATCATCAGCTCAATCAGCGAGGATTCACTGCATGCCGTACCACGCAGTTTGCGGGAGGCTGCCTATGCGTTGGGCGCAACGCGGCTTGAGACGGCGGTCAAAGTCGTTGTTCCGGCGGCTGTCTCCGGGATTGCTGCTGCGGTCCTGTTGGGTATTTCACGGGCGATTGGCGAAACCATGGTGGTCGCTATTGCAGCAGGCGCCGGACCGGCTTTCACCTTTAATCCCTTCAAACCGGCTGAAACCATGACCGGGCACATTGTACGTATCAGCGGGGGGGATCTCAGTTACAACACGCTCGATTACAACAGTATTTTTGCGATAGGCCTGCTGCTTTTTATCATGACACTTGCCATCAATATCATCAGCAAGGTGGTTGTACGGCGGTTTCGAGAGGTATACGAATGAAACACAGGCAATCGGATACCAGGATTGTTCAGCCTGCAGTTTATCAAGCCGATAATTCGGAACATGGTCTAGGTGAAGGGCAGGTGAATGACGAATTTTCACCCAATCTGAAAGGCCGAAACAGGAGCGCAGCGATTTGGAACAAGATCTTCGCAGTTTCAACAGGAATTGGATTGGTGGTTCTGACTTTGTTGATGATCAACATTACCAACAATGCCTTTGGCTATGTGATGCTCGAGGCGAAAATCCGCCCGGAAGATCTGGTTACGAATGGACAGTCCCTGGAAGAGATGGGCAAGGATGATCTGGTGGCGGTATTCAAGGCAAATGTTTCATCCGGCTTGTACCGGCGGTTTGAAAGCGAGACGCCCATGTCGGAAAGAAGCGCTGAAAATATATACAACCTGATTCAGGAATGGGTGATCAAACCGCAGGTCGTAAAAGTCTATCCGTTTTTTGAATCCATATTCAACGGCCGCGAAATCAAGGCTTCTGTACAGCAGGATGCAGATCATCCCGGAGCGTATGTTCAATTTATGAGTTGGCTGGATATTCAATTCATCCAGAAACCGCAGGAGGCCGAGCCACTGCGTGCCGGGGTTCGAACTGCCATCCTTGGTTCGTTGTGGACCATCGCCATCGCCATTTTGTTTGCATTTCCTGTGGGAGTTGCCGCTGCCATATATCTGGAAGAATATGCCAGAGATACGACGATCAACCGCATCATCCAAACCAACATCAGCAACCTGGCCGGAGTTCCCTCGATCATTTACGGCCTGCTTGGACTGGCTGTTTTTGTGAGAGCCCTGGTGAATATCACCAGCGGTTCCTTTTTGGGTCTGGCCGATGCAGATGTAGGGAACGGACGGACAGTCCTGTCAGCCGGGCTTACCCTGGGGCTGCTGGTGCTGCCCATGATCATCATCAATTCCCAGGAGGCAATCAGGGCAGTGCCGGGTTCGCTGCGGCAGGCCAGCATGGCACTGGGGGCCACCCAATGGCAGACGATCTGGCATCATGTACTACCCGCCGCGCTGCCCGGGATTTTGACGGGCACAATTCTTTCCATCTCGCGCGCCATCGGTGAGACAGCTCCCCTGGTGGTGATTGGTGCATCCACCTACATCACCTCTGACCCGACCAGCCCGTTTTCAAAATTCACTACACTGCCCATTCAGATTTATCAATGGACATCCCGCCCACAAGATGAGTTCAGAAGCCTGGCCGCTGCGGCTATCATCGTGTTATTATTTCTGTTATTATCATTAAATGCTGTCGCCATCGTGCTGCGTAACCGCTTCAGCCAAAAACAAGAGGGATGAAAAAGTGACAAACGCAGATCAGGGCAGTTGAGGAAAAATGAAGCCAAACAGCCAACCCAATGCAACTTTCAAATCCGATTCAGTGATTGAAATACACAATCTTCATATTTATTATGGCAATTTCCGCGCTGTAAAAAATGTGGAACTACAGATAAAACGCAATCAGATTACATCCATCATTGGCCCATCCGGATGCGGAAAAAGCACGGTGCTGCGGGCAATCAACCGGATGAATGATCTGGTGCCATCATCCCATGCGGATGGCGAAGTGTTATACGGCGGGGTTAACATTTACGATCCGCAGGTCGATCCGGTGGAAGTACGCCGGCGGATCGGGATGGTTTTTCAAAAACCCAACCCGTTTCCCAAAAGCATTTATGAGAATGTAGCCTGGGGAGCCCGTATCAACGGGTTTCGGGGAAACATGGATGAGCTTGTGGAACGCACACTGGTTGCAGCGGCTTTGTGGGATGAAGTGAAGGACACGCTAGGTCAGAGCGCATTGTCCCTTTCTGGCGGGCAGCAACAGCGCTTGTGCATTGCACGTACCATCGCAACCAAACCGGAAGTGATCCTGATGGATGAACCTGCCTCTGCGCTGGATCCGATTGCCACGCTGCGCATCGAAGACCTGATGCAAATTCTCAAAAAGGATTTTACGATTGTCATTGTCACCCATAACATGCAACAGGCAGCCAGGGCATCTGACTTTACCGCTTTCTTCAACATGGATACGGACCGGGCTGGTTACCTGGTGGAGTACGGTGAAACCGATTCGCTCTTTACCAACCCGCGTAATAAAATAACCGAAGATTACATTACCGGCCGGTTTGGATAATGGCCGGTTCCGGAAGGAAAATGGATAATAAAAAACTGAATGTACTTTTTCTTTGTGTGGGCAACTCCTGCCGATCGCAAATGGCCGAGGCAATCGTTAATGCAAATATGGCAGATCACTGGCGGGCTTACAGTGCGGGCGTGGAGCCGGCCGGGTTTGTGCATCCGCTGGCCATCAAGGCTTTGGCAGAAATTGGTATTGAACATAAGGGCAGTCCCAAACACCCTGATGTTTTTCGCGATATGAAATTTGACCTGGTGATCACGTTGTGTGACCCGGCAGCGGAAAGCTGTCCTGTTTGGTTGCGGGGTGGACGGGTAATCCATTTCCCACTTGAAGACCCGGCCAAGGCAGTCGGTAGCGAAGAGGAAAAGATGGTAGTGTTTCGCCGGGTTCGCGACAGGATCGTTCAGGAAATCGCTGCGGTCATGCAGCCGTGAGATTCTCTGGACTTGACTTGATTTACTTGGGAGATGTTCTTGGAATTAAACTGCCAGGAAAGAGCGGTGTACGGTGGACAAGGATGGACCGGCAAATGCTTCCAATTGAAACAGAGCGGTTGCTCATACGCAAATTTTCCATGCAGGATGCAGAGGACATCCTGTCCTTTTCGACAGATCCGAATATTGCACCGTATTTGCAGGATTTTCCCGGTTCGACCATCGAGGAAATACAAGAATATATCTGCCAACAGAACAGCTACAAATTGGGGGAATTGGATCACTGTTTTGATCTGGCGGTGGTGTTGAAAGTTGAAGACAGGGTGATCGGCCTGCTGACATTGATAAGCCGTGAAAACAAGCAGGGCGAATTGGGTTTCGCCTCTCCATATCAAGCCAATTAATCACCGGCTCACGTGCGGATGCGGGCGTTACGCTCCAATAGACATCAACAGAGGGCATTCTTCACCCACGTTTCATCCAGTGGGGTGAGGGCAAGCCTCACCCGTGCAATTGATGTGAAACAGGAGGCTATTCCAAAAGAGTGGACAGCCTCTTGGAAAATGCTTTTTACCCCGCTTCTACGCCAGAAAACTATTTTGTGGGATTTTTTAGCCGTTCTTACGGCTAAAAAATCCCACAAAGATAAAAATCCCCGCCCCAGCGAGGGGCGGGGATACAGGGGTGGGGTGACAAAATGATTCTACAGAAGCTGTTTACTTTTGGAAAAGCCTCTTTATCCTATTGCACCAGCAACAAATCGTGTTATGGTACGAATAAATTATTCGTCCAGGCGCGGCGATTTTGCATATCTTGTATTTCAATATAAGCATACGCCCAATCAGGTGAAATCTCGAACTCCGCTGAAGTGATGGGTTTGGCGTCCTCCAACATTCCCTTGGCTTTGCCATGCCCGTGCCAGGCCGGTCCTACCAGCTTGACAAATTGTACCGGTGAGGTTTCAACCCGTACCCGCTTACCCTGGCAGGAAATGTTGTAAAATTCCGGCCCTGATGAAGAGTAAAAATTACCTGTCCGCAGCGCGGCCTGGATGGCTGCATGGCTGCGCTCTTTGGCATTGACCATCACCCAGCCGCCTTTCCACATCGGTGAATCGGACGAAAAATGAGAGTCATCACTGGCAATGCCCAGCAGATTTGGGTTTCGTTCCAGCATGTAGCTGTAATGAATCAATCCATCCCCTTTCCCGATCTCACATTGGCAGATATAGTTGAAAACCTCACAGGCGTCGAAAGAGAATTTTTGCGTATCTTCCAGACTGTTACCGGTCCAAAAAGGATGTGCCAGGATGATAAAACCATTCTGATCGGTGGCACGTTTTACCGCCTGTTCCAACGTGAGCGAGTTATCGATGCCCTGAAAATTGCCGAGGCAGACAATGTGAAACTCCTGTCCGCGGGAATCCGGCCCGTTGAGCTCAATTCCGTTAAACCACAGCAGGCCTTCGTCTGTCCGATCAGGAAGGATATGAGATACCTCCCAGTGGTCGGTCAGATAAAGAAAATCATAACCCGACTGGCGGTACAGGTGAGCCAGCTCCTGGTAGGGTTTCAAGCCGTCTGAAACGGTGCTGTGAAGATGTGTATTTCCCTTATACCAGTTGCCGTTAAGTTGATAGCGAAAAGTTGACATTGCGCTCCTTATTGGATGGAAAAATTGGGAGGAAAAAAATGAGTTGTTTTTCCCTGCAATTTCCAATTCTATTCCAGATTCGTGATTGATATTTTATTAATTAGCATTATAATAGTATTTGAAAAGAATAACAAATTCTCAATATATGAGCAAATGCTCAACAATATGAAAAACATTGATTTACATCTTCTGACCAAGGTTTCTGTACTGTATTACCGTGAAGGGTTGACACATCAGGCCATCTCCAAACGACTGGGGATTTCCCGTCAAAGCGTGGGTCGTTTCCTGCAAAAAGCACGCAAGGAAGGGGTGGTACAAATTCACATTGATTCACCTCTTTTGCATTGCACAGAGCTTGAAAGCCAGTTGGAAAGCAGGTTTTCACTCAAGGAAGCGGTTGTTGTTTCCCCTGCTGTGGAAACCGAAGAATCCGTAAAAAAGACACTGGGAAAGGCTGGAGCGGAATTCCTGATGCGCAGGGTTCAATCCGGTGATATTCTGGGCGTCTCGTGGGGCAGCACAGTCCTTGAATGTGCTCAACATCTCAAGCCATTGGATACCGAAAATGTGACGGTGGTTCAGTTGAACGGCAGCCTGGATGTGGCCAGCTATTCGACGCGCGCCGAATATATTGTTGATCGCATGGCCAGGGCATTCAATGGCAAAATGGTCACCATTTCAGCGCCGATGATTGTCGATCGACCGGAGATTTTGGACAGCATTAAAAGTGATTCGCGGGTTGCAGCAGCGTTGGAAATGGCAGACAAATCACGCATCGCAATTTTTGGAATAGGAGACATATCTGAGAATTCCTCGCCATATAAAGCCGGTTATTTTGACCAGGCATTAATCCATGAACTTGGCCGGCACGGTGTCGTTGGAGAAATCTGTGGCCGTTTTTACGACGCCGATGGAAAAATTGCTGCACCAGAAATTCAGCAAAGAATCCTGGCGATAGAACTGGACAATCTCAAAAAGAAGAAATTCTCTGTCGCAATTGCAGGGCAACCCAAAAAAATCGAAGCCATCCGGGGTTTATTAAAGGGCGGTTACAGCAATGTACTGATCACGGATGAAACGACCGCAAGAGAATTGCTGAAATATTAGTCGTCGTCCCCATCATTTTCCTGAAATTTTCTAATTACAGCGAACGACCCGATTAGCCTTATTCGTTTCTGATTTTTTACCACCTTTATCGGTAAGGCAATCATTTCAAACAAATTATCGATTTCAATGCGGATAGGAACCCGAATGGAAGTTGTAAATTCGGAGAGGAGGTCGAAAAATTATATAGATTACTTAATCCCTGCCCTGTTTAGACAAATCTTGCTTGAATTTTGAAAAGGAGTCAAAGTGAAAACAGTTAAATATCTTCTTACATTTGTGATGCTGACAGTTTTTTTGGCATCCTGTGCTACCCCGGCTGCCGAGACAGTCAAGGTAATCGAGACCGTTATTGTCGAAGGGACACCGGTTGTAGAAGTGAAGGAAGTTGAGGTTGAGAAAGTCGTTACAGCAACCCCGGCGGAAACCGATAAATATGGTGGGACGTTCACCTGGGGCGTCAGCGATGAAGTACCCGGCTTCAACCCCATCCTTAACAACTGGGGGACCGAGATTGTCATCTTCCAGACGACGAGCCAGCCGCTTACCTGGGGTGGTGAAAACTTTCCAAGCGATGTGGTTCCGATCCTCGCAGAATCCTGGGAACGCAGTGAGGATGGCCTGGTATGGACACTTCATTTGCGCCAGGGTGTGACCTGGTCAGATGGGGTTCCCTTTACCGCCGATGATGTTCTCTTTACCGCTCAGGCAATTCAGGATGAGGCGACGACCGGGGCCGAATGGGTTCGCGGACGCTATTTTGTCAATGACGTCCCCTTCAAGTTTGAGAAGGTCGATGATTACACCGTTACCATCACCACCGTTGCACCGGTACCCACACTGTTGAATGACATTTGCGCCTGCATTATCCCGCAACATTACTTCGTCGAAAATGGCATTTCGAATGCAGATATGAAGGCTTCAGAGTTCAACACGTCAAAGAATATCGGAACCGGCCCGTTCATCCTGGAAGAGTACAGACCGGGTGAAGCTGCCATCATGAAAGCCAACGAAAATTATTGGGGCGGAAAACCCTACCTCGATACCATCGTTTTCAGACTTATGCCTGATGTTCAATCCCGCATCGTAGCTTTACAGGCTGGCGAAATTGATTTTACCGGTATCAGCCCACAATACGTGGCCGAACTGATCGATAACCCGGATATCACCATCTTTACCAAGACCGTCGATATGCAGTACCATCTGCGGCTCAATGTGACCAAACCCATGCTGGCAGACAAGCGCACCCGCCAGGCGTTGTTCTATGCTTTGGATCGCGCAGCCATGGTACAGACGCTTAAACAGGGTTATGGGCAGGTTGCCGATTCACCCTACAACCCTGCTGTGACAGCTTATGAAGCCACCACTACCTATTCTTACGATGTCGAAAAAGCCAAAGCACTCCTGACCGAGGTTGGCTGGGTTATGGGTAGTGATGGCATCTGGACGGCTGAAACAGTTGAAGGCGTGGAGCCTGGCACAAAGTTCAGCATTGTCCTGGATGTATTATACGATGAAGATGAAAGTGTCATGGTTCTGACTCAATCCTTCTGGAAGGAGTTGGGTATTGATGCCACCATCCGCCAAATCGACCCGAATGTATGGGCTGAAGAGAATAACGGGATGGTCGAAAAGAAGTACGATGTGTACTATTCCGGTATTGGTTACATTGGTACGAACGGCGTAAATTACCAGTGGCTCATGGCCAATGGCGCGCTGGACAACAGCATGTCTTATGGCAATGAAACTGTAATTGAGCTTTTCAACCAGGCCAAGACCACAGAAGACGCTACCGAACGCGATGCACTGCTCAAAGAAGCTGGAGCAATTGTTTGGGACGAGCTGCCTTTCATGCCTATTTATTATGACAAGAGAGTCTATGCAGCCAACAATAAAGTCCACTTCGAAGAAGCTGACTGGCAGGTTGGTATGGTAGGAATCTTTGGCGCACCGGATAAAATCTGGATCGAAAAGTAGAGAGCTTTACAAGTAAAAATTGGAGAAGGGAGTCTCTCCCTTCTCCTGAATTCCTTTATAAGGATCTTTTCTGATGACTGAATATCTTACACGCCGGGTTCTGCAGATGATCCCTCTGCTGTTGTTTATCTCGATTCTATCCTTTGCAATTGCTGAATTCACACCCGGTGACCCGGTGTTGATGTACCTGGCACCGGCAAAACGCGGGCTATCGACAGAAGAACTGAATTTACTACGCCACCAACTGGGTCTGGACCGGCCTGTTTATATACGCTATTTTTCATGGATTACGCAAATGTTTCAGGGCAACTGGGGATATTCGCTGAAGACAAACAATACCGTTCTTAATGAGATCATGGCTCGACTTCCCAATACACTTTTGTTGGGTGGGATTTCCTTTGTCTTCACGATCATTGTGGCCATTCCAATCGGTGTTTTATCGGCAATCAAACGATATACCGCTATTGATTATTTCATCACTGTGGCGGCCTTTACCGGAATATCCATGCCCAGTTTCTTCCTGGCACTGGTGTTGATAGAATTATTTTCCAACCAGTGGCATATTTTGCCCAGTGTGGGTATGTCTACCCTGGGCATCACGATGGGTTCATGGGAATCATTTTGGGATACGTGTAAACACCTCATATTACCGGTCATAACATTGTCTTTTAACTCCATTGGCAACTGGTCACGCTATCAGCGGGCCACATTACTTGAGGTTCTTAACCAGGATTATATTCGTACTGCCAGAGGGAAAGGTTTGAAAGAAAAAGTGGTTATCTGGCAGCACGCTTTTAGAAATTCATTGATCCCTGTAATAACTCTTGCAGGTCTGAGCCTGCCGGATCTGGTAAACGGTGCCTACATTACCGAAACGGTTTTTGGCTGGCCAGGCATGGGCCGGTTGGGAATCACTGCAATTCAGGTGCGTGATTATCCGATTGTTATGGGCGTGACGATGTTGTCTGCTTTGCTGGTGGTGATAGGGAACTTGCTGGCAGATGTGAGTTATGCGATGGTTGATCCGCGCATCCGGCATAAATAACCCCATTCCACAAGGTTAAGACTATGACAAACACATCGCTTTTAGCAGCACAAGGAACTCAAATCAATCGTAAAAAGCAATCGCACTTTGATCTCATCTGGTTTGAATTCAAAAAGAATAAAATGGCAATTCTGGGGCTGATCTTTCTGATCCTCATATTTTTGGTCGCCCTGTTTGCCGACCGAATTATGCCTTATGATCCTCTGAAGCTGGATACAAATTATGCGTTGGGTGTGCCCACCGCCCCCAATGCAGATCATTGGCTGGGAACAGATAATTTCGGGCGTGATCTCTTATCCAGGTTGTTGAGTGGAGCGCGTGTATCGCTTTCTGTTGGATTCGTCGCTGTCGGTATCTCCACCATAATTGGAGTGATACTGGGAAGCATCGCCGGTTATTACGGCGGTAAAGTCGACAACATCATTATGCGGGTGGCAGATATTTTTCTGTCCCTGCCAACCTTTTATTTGATCCTTAGCGTCAACTCCTTTTTGAAGCCCAGCATATATAATATTATGGTGGTTATCGGAGTGTTTGGCTGGATGGGAGTATCACGTCTTGTGCGTGGTGAATTCTTGCGCCTTAAGGAGATGGATTTCATCGTGGCAGCGCATTCGGTGGGAGTGTCCAATTTTCGCATTATTCTCCGGCATTTGCTGCCAAACAGCGTCGTCCCCATTATTGTCTCCGCCACGATAAGTATCCCGGGCGCCATATTATTTGAATCAGCCTTGAGTTTTTTAGGGTTGGGTGTGCCCGCACCCCTGGCTTCCTGGGGTAATATGCTTTATGATGGAAAATCCTGGCTGCATCAGGCGTGGTGGATGTGGATTCCCCCGGGTCTGCTGATTTCTTTGACAGTGATTGCCTTTAATTTTGTTGGAGATGGCATTCGCGACGCTTTTGATCCACAACAGAGAGGACGCTAAGAGACATTATGGCTATTGTTACAATTATCGGCGCAGGCATGATGGGAACGGCGCTTTGCTGGCCGCTTTACGACAACAAACATACGGTACGTCTGGTTGGAACACACCTGGATCAAGAGATCATTCAATCCATCCAGGCCGACGGAATTCATCCAAAACTGCAGCGAGCCATTCCTGACGGCGTGCAGGCGTTTTATTCCACCGAACTGGAAACAGCCATGCAGGGAGCGGACGTCATCCTGAACGGGGTCAGCAGTTTTGGCACAGACTGGTTTGCCCAACAGGCCGGTCCTTATCTGCGCCCCGAGGTACCCGTCCTCGCGGTGACAAAGGGTTTGCAGGTGCTCCCCAATGGGGATGTGCAGCCACTGCCCGATTACATCAATCATCAACTGCCGGTTGATCTGCAAAACACCATTTCTTTCAACGCCATTGCCGGGCCCTGTATTGCCCATGAGCTGGCTGCCAGAAGGCAGACTTGTGTGGTTTTTTGTGGAAGAGATGACAACAGCCTGAAGCAGTTGAAGGATGTTTTCTCAACCCCCTACTATCATATCTGGACCTCCTATGATTTGAAAGAAATAGAAATTTGTGCCGCACTGAAAAATGGTTATGCGTTGGCAGTCGGCATGATTATCGGCATGTCCGATCGGGCAGGAACGGATGGGCTGGCGAATATGTACAACCCCCAGGCAGCTATTTTCGCACAAAGCTGTATCGAAATGCAGATATTGATTAAAGCTTTGGGGGGCAACGAGAAACATGTCACCTGGCTGCCTGGGGCAGGCGATTTGTATGTGACAGTTTACGGCGGCCGCACCCGCAAATTGGGGCAACTGCTGGGCCAGGGACACAACACAGAGGATGCACTTGAAATGATGTCTGATGTCACACTGGAGAGTGTTGAAATCATCGCCCGCACTGCTGAGGCCCTGAAATTACTGGAAGCCAGTAAGCGGATTGAGCTGAAACAGTTTCCCTTGCTTTGTTTTTTGAACGACGTACTTCATCACCATCAACCGGTTGACATCCCGTGGGACGACTTCTTTCCTGAGGGTGCAGGAAGATTTCCTTTTACCCCAAATAGGGTTAATGAGTAATGATCGAAACATTGCTCTCCATTGATGTGGGAACCTCCAGC
>JAJFTV010000200.1 GCA_021372725.1 Chloroflexota bacterium
TCGTTCCAGTAAATACCTCGTCGCCAATACCCTTCTGAACAGGGACGGATTCCCCGGTAATAGGACTCTGATCGATGGCGCTTTCACCTTGAGAAATCACCCCGTCGACTGGAATCCGGTCGCCTGGGCGAACAACAACCACGTCACCGATTGAGAGCTGCTCGACAGGTTCTTCAATGATTTTACCGTCACGCTTGACCTGAGCGGTCTTGGGCATTAATTCTCCCAATGCATTGATCGCGTTACGAGCCCTATCCAGGGCATAATGCTCTCCAGCATGTCCTACCCCAAACAGGAATAAGAGAAAAGCGCCTTCAGCCCACGCCCCTAGAAAGGCAGCGCCAACCGCGGCAGCTAACATCAGTACATCCGTGTCAAACTTGCCACGCAGCACCGCTGGAAGAGCATGCTGTGCCGGGTCGTACCCGCTGGCGACATAGGAAAGCAGGAAGAGGATCAGGGTCACTCCGGCCGGCCAGCCTAAAAATTGTTCGCCGGTCCATCCGAGGAGAAGGAGGATGCCTCCCACCGCAACCAGGATCAACGACCAGCGTTCTTGTATCCAGTGTGGCAGGAAAGCCGGTGCTCCGCCATGGTCATGTTCGTGTTCGTGCTCTGCTTCTTTCCCTTCGAACGCTGCCCTGGTTACGGGGCGAGCACCATAGCGCTGCATGGACTTTTGAATCTGGACTAGCGAGAGGTATTTCGTATCAAAAGCGACAAACGCCAGCCCGGAAGCATAGCTGACACTGGCATGCAGCATGCCCTGCATCTGTTCAAGCTCCTGAGTCAGGGAGACGGCTGCATCCGCGCTGTCCAATCCCACAAATGGGATCTCTTCATGGCGATAACCATTGCGCAGTTCAGCGCCGGCCGTTTGTGCGATGCGTTTGACAGCGGCGAGGGATACAAGGTTGGGATCGTAGTGGATACATAGTTCCACCGGATCGTGATCTTTGTGAAGATGCGCCTGGAGAATCCCTTTATGAGCCAGTAAACGTGCCAGAAGTTGTTCAATACACTGGTCACACCCGTCCTGCTCTGGCAGCAGCAGCGGTACCGCGAGTTCAACGACTTTTTCAGCCATACCTCTATCCTTACTATGATTCTAGAAACATCCATAATCGACCAGGCGCGTTTAAATAGCGCCAGTTATGTAAAACTCACCGCTCTTTGTAAGTTTATTTAGGTGGGAGAATGGGTACTGGAAGAAAACTAGAATGAGAAAATAAATGGGGCAGGAAAAGCAATTTCAAGGCAAGAACCACCAGAATGACAGGAGGGATAATAACAGTCAGCAGGCCAGAATGAATAGCATTATTGCATACCAAGAAAACGCTTCCTACCAGGTCAACCCGACCGGTCTGTAAATCGTTCAAGAAGTGAACCGCCAGGCAAATGACCAATAGCCACAGCAAAATGATCACAAACCGCCGGTAAGAAGATGTCGCCTTATTCATGGCAGACATGATCCAAACCACGCAGGAACAACTCGGCGATATGCGTATCGTCCAGACAATAAATAGCCAACCGACCTTGCTTCCGCACCCGAACGATGCGTAACTGACGTAAGCCGCGCAGCTGGTGAGAAACTGCCGAATGGCTCATACCAACACTCTCACTAATCTGCTGCACGTTCAACTCTCCACGCAGTAAAACAGAAATAATGCGCAACCGGGTGGAATCACTCAGAGCGCCGAAGAGTTCTGCCAGGCGATCCGCGACCGATTCCTCGAGCGGAACGTTGTTGAGTTGGTGCTGTTCCAGAAGGTTTACGTATGAATCAGTGTTCATATATTCACAGTATATCTCGGTCATTATTTTCTGTCAAGTGAAATAGCGATTTTTTAATTCAGAAATGACAACAGCTTTTAGAAAATCAAAACAGCCCAGGCATGTGCCTGGGCTGTCGAATCGACGGAGCTATCGAATCTTAGTGATGTCCTCCATCGTGTCCACCTGAGCTTCCGCCTCCCCATTGGCCGCAATTCTGGCAATCGTCATGATGCTGGTCGTTTGGCATCTGGGTCGGGGAACCCATCCAGGGATCATTATGGTGAATGTCATTCCCTGGAACAGCGGTCATCATGGGCGTTTGGGGATGAGCTGTCGAATTTGGCCAGGGCGTCATCATATACCCACCATGCTCATCAGTTGCATGCCACATCGGTGTGCGAGATTGGAGCGTGGCTTGCGGCGTGCCGGATGGAGAAGGTACGGAAGGGGTCGTTTGCCAGCCCTGGTTATGCGACCCTGCATCCATCCTTTGGCGGAATGCTGCCGGGTCTTGCAACCCTGCCCCAATGAGTTGCAGGTCATTTTGCAGGGCGGCGAGAGTTTGCATCGCCGCGCCGTTATACTGGTTGTTGGCCGACAGTCTGGACAGTTTTTCAAGATTCACGGCAATCCTGGCCTGTATTCGCAGTAAATCACGGTTTAACTGGGCGTCATCGGACAAGGCAGCCGTGCTCAACGCAAGATCGTACTGTGCTGCCAATCGATCCCAGACGGATAAAGGAATGTTTTTCCCTTGGGCAGCAAGCTGAAGAATTTCGTCCAGTCGAGTGTCGGCCATGGAGGTCGCCAGATCCAGGCGGGTCTGGTTATTGGTCGCTAAACCGGTGCGCACATCTTCGCTGGCCAGTTTCACTGCGTAGAGCGGTTGATCAGGCAAGCTGTTTTGCGCTGCATAGACTGTAGCTCCGGTTCCCCCAAACAGTAAAGTAAAAATCAATATCAGAGT
>JAJFTV010000168.1 GCA_021372725.1 Chloroflexota bacterium
AGAGCCAGATGAAGGTATGCTGGAGGTTGCAATTGCAGCATTCAATGCGATGTATGAAATCGAAAATGAACAAATGGAAGGATCACAACAAAAAGCATCAGGAGTGCTTTACGAGCCCGAAGTGCCATAACTACCTGATGCCGTAGAAATAATTCTGGATGGGTTGAAAATGAAAATCTGGCAGCAAACACTATTCGGAATACTCATCGGTTTATCGCTGGCAGCAGTCATCTTGTTGATCATCCGTTCACCAGGCGGGGAAGGTATTGAATTGATACCAGCACCTACCCCCCAACAGTTTGTAGTCCACATAACAGGGGAGGTCAATCAGCCAGGGGTGTATGAAATTTCGCGAAACAGCCGGGTTATCGATGCAATCAAGGTTGCAGGTGGTTTTACTTCAAATGCCGACACAGATGCCATTAATCAGGCTGATTTTGTTCAGGATGGCAGTATGATAATCATTCCTGCCAATGGTGACACTTCAAAAGGATTGGATGCGGTTGATCCTGTAAAGATGCCTGGTAATGCTCAAGGGAAGCTTATCAATATTAATACAGCCAGTCAGGAAGAAATTGAAAAATTGCCCGATATCGGTGCTACCAAGGCTGCTGATATCATTGCTTATCGTTCAAATAATGGAAGATTTGTTAAAATTGAAGATATAATGAATGTCCCGGGGATTGGACAGGCAATTTTCAATAAAATCAAAGATCTTATTGTGGTTGACTGAGGAGCGGGAAAATTTTTATGGACACCAAACAAAAGTTGGAAACTTCATTGAAAGAAGCTATGCGCTCAGGGGATGAGCTAAGAAAAAGAACGATCCGTTTGGCACTGGCGGGAATAAAAATGGCAGAAATTGATGGCGGAGCACAACTGGATGATACGCGTCAGCTTGCCATATTGCAGAAAGAAATAAAGACCAGAGAAGAATCGATCGATGCTGCTCGTAATGCAAACAGAACAGATCTCATTGAAACCGGTTTGGCTGAAATCAATGTGTTGCAAGAATTCATGCCTTTACCAATGAGTAATGATGAAATTAAAAAACTGGTAATGGAGGCAATTGCCGAAACGAATGCTTCAAAGCCGGCAGATATGGGAAAGGTTATGAAGCAGGTCCTTCCAAAAGTGGCAGGAAAAGCGCCCAACAGCGTTGTAAGTGAATTGGTAAAAGCAATCCTTAATGAATGAACCTGAAAAAAACCGACGTTTTTTTGATTTGAGAAACAACACCAAAGGTATTCGGACTGTGGTTCTGTTTCTGACAGGAGCCCTATCATTTTTGGCGTTGATTTATCCTTTCGTTATTCGACCCTATTCGTATCCTCTGCAAATTGGGGATGTCGCGCCTCAGGATATTCTTGCGTCCAAAAACCTGTCATTTCAAAGTGAAATTCTGACAAAAGAAGCACAGTCAATAGCAGAAAAGGGGATTTCACCGGTCTATCTACCAACCGACACCACGATAGCCCGAAACCAGATTGAAAAATTGAATAACACATTGGATTATATTGACATTGTTCGTATGGATTCTTTTGGAACAGATGTACAAAAAATTGCAGATGTCCAAGCAGTAGAAACACTTCAATTGGACAGTGAGGTTATTCAAAATATTCTGAAGACTGATGATGCCTCATGGGCATTAATCCGGGCCGATGCATTACAGGTTCTTGAACAAGTCATGCGGAATACCATTCGTGACGATCGTCTTCGCGATGCACAGCGAAACGTACCGGCCTATGTAAGTTTTTCATTATCTGAAAACGAGACAGACATTGTTATAGACCTGGTAACACCTTTCATTGTTCCGAACAGTTTGTACAGTGAGGAATTAACGAATGAAGCTATTCTTCAAGCAGTTCAGGCTGTCAATCCGGTTATTTCAACATATTTGGAAGGTGAGAAGATCGTTGAGAGAGGGCAAATCATCTCGCCGATTGTCTATGAAACTCTGCAAGCCTTTGAGCTTGTTCAACCCAATAGCAGCCCACGCATTATAATTTCTGCCTCCATACTGGTACTATTGGCCGCTGCTTATCTTATTTTATATTTCAAATATCGGCAGATTGCTGAGCTTCAGCAGTTAAGTTGTTTGCTGATGATCTGTATTCTTTTTATTTTGTTCCTAACAGGAGTACGGCTGTTTGATCCCGCCGATGAGTTCGTATTGTATTTATTCCCCTTATCTGCATTCTCTTTATCCATAGCATTTCTTTATAAAAGAGATATCAGTTTTGGAATAATTCCTGTGATCAGCATTTTTGCGGCTTACGGCATGACCAACAGCCTTTCACTGACAATCTATTATATGCTGACGAGTTTGATCGGTGTTCTTGTATTAGGTAACGGGCGTCGAATTGCCAGTTTTTTCTGGGCCGGCCTGGCCGTCGGTATAAGTGGAATTGCAGTGATTGTTTCATTTCAGCTACTCAATTCTGGTTTTGACTGGGTGGAAATAGCTCCACTTCTCGGAGCAGCTTTCATGAGTGGTTTGGCGTCGGCCGGTTTTACTTTATTATTTCAATTTTTGTTTGCACAACTTCTTGGGCTTACCACACCGCTGAGATTAATTGACCTCTCGCGGCCTGATCATCCATTATTACAATACCTTCTGAGGGAAATACCGGGAACATATCAACACAGCCTGCAGGTGGCCAATTTAGCTGAACAAGCGGCCGATGTGATCGGAGCGGATTCCTTGTTGGTTCGCGTAGGCGCACTTTATCATGATGCAGGAAAAGCCATCAACCCAACCTATTTCATCGAAAACCAGATGCCTGGCATGACCAATCCACATGACAATTTAGATCCGCAGGTAAGCTCGCAGATCATCACTAAACATATCCGTGACGGGATCTATCTGGCAAAAAAATACCGGTTGCCTGTCCGGATACAGGATTTTATTCAGGAACATCATGGAACGATGTTGACAAATTACCAATACTCGATTGCTGTTCAACAAGCAGGAAACGATCCACAAAAAGTAGATTCGGATAAATATCGCTACCCGGGGCCATCACCTTTATCCAAAGAAACGGCCCTGCTTATGCTGGCTGACAACGTGGAAGCAAGGGCAAGGGCAATCCTTCCAAAGAATGAAGAGGAATTAAGAGAACTGATAAAGAAGACAATCGATTATATGAATTCGCAAGGCCAATTATCGTTGACGGATCTCACGCTTCATGATTTATATCTGATTCAAGAATCTTTTGTCAAAACCCTTCGAAACACTCATCATCTAAGATTGCAATACCCAGAATTGGTTAATTCACAAGCAACTGGCGAATCGAATGGCGGTACGCTGGACAGTGAAAGAACGGTGTCATGATCAACATTATCATCAATAAAAATTTTCAAAACTCATTCCCCGAACATCTTATTGGCAAATTTTGCCAGGTCACGCTTAATCATTGTGAAGAGACTTCAACAGATGTTACCGTTGTGATTGATACTGATGCATTCATTCAAAATCTCAACAAACAGTACAGAGGAATTGACGAGGCAACGGATGTGTTAAGTTTCGATATTGATCATATCGATCCTGAAACCGGACGAAGGTACCTGGGAGATATCGTCATTTCTGCTCAAACGGTTGAAAGAAATGCCAAAGCGAATGGCATTGCCTTGATCGAAGAAACACGGCTGGTGATTGTTCACGGATTACTACATTTGCTGGGTTATGATCATTCTTCCCCTGATGAAGAACAAAAAATGTGGGCAGAGCAAAACAATATCGTTGAACTGATAAAAGAAACATCCATGAATCAGTAATATTTCGAAAATGAAAACCTTTTTTCGGAAACGCCAAAAATCGTTTCGATATGCATTTTCTGGGATCGCGTTTGTTCTGAAAACTCAAAAAAACGCCTGGATACACTTGTTTTTTACCGTACTGGTCATAACGGTCGGCTTATTACTAAAACTTTCCAATATACAATGGACGGCATTGATTTTATGTTTTGGACTGGTTTGGTTGGCTGAATTCATCAATACCGCTGTCGAGGTAGTTGTTGATTTAGTTAGTCCGGAATTTCATCCGCTTGCCCGAAAATGCAAAGATGTCGCTGCAGGGGCAGTACTGATTGCAGCAATATGCTCAATTATCATCGGGTTGCTGATTCTAGCGCCCGCTTTGTATCAAGCTATTTTCATTCACTAATCATTTGTTTCTTATAGGTACTCACGAAGACTATGCTCGACCGCATACGCTGCTGCTTCTGCGCGATTGCTGACGCCCAACTTGGATAATATGCTGCTCACGTAATTTCGAACAGTACCTTCGCCCAGATACAGCGCCTTGGCAATCTCACGGTTTGTTTTACCTTCTGATACCAATTGCAGGACATGTTTTTCCTGTTGGCTCAAGTTGGCAAAGGCAGAGGCTTCCTCTTCTTTTACTGCCCGGCGTACTTCCTGAAATACACGTTGTGTGACGGCAGGGTCTAGCATCGATTCTCCACGCCCAACGGATTCAAGAGCTCTTATCAGATCACCGCCGCCGATTTGTTTGAGGACATAACCGGATGCGCCGGCCCGGATGGCCGAAAACAACATCTCATCCTCGGCATAAGATGTGAGCATGACAACACGTGTATCAGGATGATCGCGGATAATCTCCTCACAGGCCTCAATCCCGGATGTGCCCGGAAGACGAATATCCATTAAAACAATATCAGGATGGTATCTAGATGTATTTTCGATTGCTTCTTTTGCTGAAGCGGCTTCAGCGACAACTTCAAAATTCGGGTGATGCTCGAGAAGAGCCTTGAGTCCCAATCGAACAACTTCATGATCGTCGACCAAGAGGATTCTTTGCTTTTTCATCTCTATTTTTTCTCCAGATGAGATCAGTATAATTAGTAATAAGCAGGAATGCAAGTATAATGTCACTTTGAGAATCGATGTTAATGGAATTCAAAGAAATTGGTGCTGGGGTGACAAAAAAAGATTTGATGTCAAATTCTAATAGGTAGCTTATGATCACTTCACCCTATTTGGAACTGTTCTATTCACATCACCAATTTCAAGGACTCAGCAATAATTGTGGCCCATTTTGTGCTGCGACGGCAATGAACATCTTGAAACAAAAACAAATCATGGGCGCAGATCTTGGTAGAACGATGGAAAGAATTAAGTGGAAAAATAAATTGCCCGTTATTCGGAGGATAAAAAACTGGGCGACATTTCCCTGGGGAATTCAGGATATTTTGCAGGAAGAAAAAATACCTGCGCGGTGGATGTTATTTCAAAATACAAAAAAACTGTTGCAAATGCTCCCTCAAGAAAATATTTTGATCGTATTAATCGGGAGTTATTTTCCTGCCTGGGCACATTACAAAATATTAGGCGCTTTTGATCCCAATTGTGGTTTTGGGTTTATTGATTCTGCATTTCGAGATGGCGAATTACATTGGGATACTGCAATGTATTTCAAAAAATACTGGGGTTATTATGGGAACCAGGTTATTTGCGTTTTTCCATCAGAAACATCCACTTGCTGATTTAACCTGCTTGCAGCATGGTAAATCCCTCTGATTAAACCTGAAAAAGCGTAAGGATCGTATAAACCATGCAGAAAATCACAATAATAAATACGAGCCGCCCACAAGCAAGACCGATTTCAGCCTTTTATTACCCTGACTTTTGGGGTAAGCTTATGGGATTGATGTTTAAAAAGAAATTTGATTCTTTAGACAGTATCATTCTTGACCAGAAAAAGGATACCAGACTGAACAGCGCCATTCATATGCTTTTCATGAACTTCGATATTGCTGCAATCTGGGTGAATTCTGATATGAAGGTTGTCGATACGCGGAATGCAAAATCCTGGGCATTGGCATATTTCCCCAAAGGGCCGGCACGTTATATTATTGAAACTACGCCTGACTTTCTGGGTGAATATCAATCTGGAGATCGATTAGAATTTCGTGATGAATAAAATTCGAATATCCATATTTTTTCTTTTTGGTTTGTTTTTGTTAATGCCAATCGATAAGGGACAAGCGCAGTCTGAACCCGATTACCCGTTCTACATTATTCAAAGCGGTGATACGTTGCTGGTGGTCGCAGAGCGATTTGGAATTTCGATCGATGATCTGATTAATCTCAATGAAATAGAAAACCCCGATTCGCTGGCAATTGGCACAGTCTTGAAAATTCCAGGATTTGAAGGCGTAACGGGTGAACTTGTTTTATACACTGCTAATCTTGGAGATAGTTATCAGACTTTGACAAAACAAAATCAATATCCGGTGGATCTAATTGCGAGGCTCAATCACTTGGCCAACCCGGAAGAAATATACGTCGGATCAAGAATCGTCATTCCAGTTTCAGAAGATCATGAACCATTACAATTATTTGCTGTACAACCACCCAGCCAATCCATACTTGAAACAGCAGTGACAACCGGGAAGAATCTTTGGGAAATTATTTTGGCGAACCCGGATATTCAACCCGGGGAATATCTGGCTGGAGATATGTTATATCAAGCCGGTGAGGAAGACGAGGAAATTCCCTCTATATCTATACCTGGTGTTGAAAAACTGGATGTTTCTCCCCTCCCATTTGTTCAGGGTAAGACGATTGAGATAAAAGTAACCACCATTTCATCTATGGAATTGCGGGCTGTAATTGACGGTAAACCGGTTTCTTTTTTTGAAATTGGAGAAAATGAATACGTTGCCCTGCATGGAATTTCAGCTCAGGCTGAAACCGGCATTATATCGATAGAATTGTCGGGAAGCCAAGGTGATCAGGAAATATTCTCGATTAATCAGAGAATTCTTGTTGAATCCGGGTACTACGGTGAGGGCCCAGCCGTTACTGTGGATCCAATCACCATACAACCTGAAGTGACTGAGCCGGAACAGGAAATGGTTGAAGGGATCACATCTAAAGTAAATGAAGAACGTTATTGGGATGGAATTTTCCAGTCTCCCGTTGACGAGCCTTGTGTCAGTGCAGCTTTTGGGAGCAGTAGAATTTACAACGGCACATATCATTACTACCATACGGGTATTGACTTTGCAGTCTGTTCAGCATCCAATGCCAATGTTTATTCTGCGGCGCCAGGATATGTTGTATTTGCGGGCCCACTGGTTGTGCGTGGAAACGCGGTGATTATTGATCACGGTTGGGGAATTTATACCGGATATTGGCATCAATCGAGCCTGATAGTGAAAACAGGCGATTATGTGGAGGCTGGACAACAACTAGGTTATATCGGTACAACCGGGCGGTCAACCGGATACCACTTGCATTTTGAGGTGTGGGTCAATGGCACACAGGTGGACCCAACAGATTGGTTAATAAATGAATATCCGTGATCGCTTTTGTTTAATCATTTTTCAAGGTAGGGTATAATAAATTGGTTAAATATAAAAATACAAAAATTTTGTTAAGCGGATTTTATGACACGTATTGATTTTTCATTTCGCGATGATTATTGGGATAATTTAGAGATTTCTGAAACAGATATCAATTACCTGTATAACTACCTGATCGAAAAGGAAAGGCCTACATCACTGGACGAATTGGTCCGGGTATTTGTCATCGAAAGAATTAAACAGCTTCAAACTGTATTGGAAAAACGCTGGCAGTCTGAAGGTAAATTATTCCTGCCAAAGGAATTTTATGAAATTAACGATGAGCTGATTTTCCCGGCATTTGATTGGGCAAAAGGGGAGGTAATTGGTAAAAGGCCTGGCAATAACCCGCAATTATCCAACTTTGAAGTAATCGATGTGCTTTTTGAAGATGGCTCCCATAAGATGATGGCCACCGGTATTCAGGAGCATCCTTTGAATAGCCCTGTTTTACCGGATGGTGAAAAAGACACCCTGGATAAAGATGTTATCATTTCCAAACATCATGATGTGATAGCCGATAAGATAAAGGATGAAATAACCAGTAATCCTGACCTGATATGTATCGCGGATAAATGGTTTCCCAAAGCATTACTGGTCGATGTGAATATTGGATATCGTAATCTGGCAGAAGCGCTGCTGGATATGGATGGCGGTGGGCCGTTAACTTCCGAAATGATATTAAAACAAATCGATTTACCCACCGATGTTAATCAGGATCTTACCGAATTTTCATTGAATTATGCTTTACATCAAGATGACCGCTTTGATGAGGTGGGTTCATCTGGTGAAGTCGTATGGTTCTTAAAACGCCTGGAACCTGAATGGGTGCAAAAACAGCCAAAATATCTTCAATATCAACCAATAGAATATGATATCGAGAAAATTCAACCTTTGAACTCGATGTTATCTCGCCAGATTGTTGATGAATTGGAAGACCATATAAGGCCTGCTTCACAAACTCAGGAAATTACGATTAACCTTCTTTACCCGCATTGGAGATCGGGGGCTCTCCCATTGGCAGCAGAGATTTCTCACCTGTTCCCAACTGCGCTTGTATCGGATCGTGTCAATTTCACCTTTATTGATGAGAACAGCAACAAAAAATTTTCCGGGTGGGTAGTAAGACCATTGCATTACATTGGAGGCTTATCTGAGTGGTATGCCGAACATGGAGTAATACCAGGTTCGATGATCCATCTACGAAGAGGAACCAGAGATGGTGAAGTCATCATTTATGTCGGAAAACGTCGTTCAACGCGCGATTGGATGCGAACTGCTCTGGTTGGGTCAGATGGGGGAATTGTTTTTGCAATGTTAAAACAGTTGATTACAACAGAAACAGATGATCGAATGGCGATTTACGTTGCCGATAAAATGGCTTTGGACAAGTTATGGGAGAACACAAAACAAGGCAAGTATGAATTAACCCGAATTATTGTCAATATGATGCGAGAATTAATCAAGTTGAACCCGCAAGGCCACGTCCATTTTGAAGAGCTTTACGCTGCCGTGAATTTAAGATACCGTTGCCCGCCGGGGGTAATTCTTAGCATAATTATGGAACAACCTTGGGCGACCCATTTAGGCGACCTGCACTTTAATCTCAATCGTGAATTTCTGGAGAAATAATGATGGATTCGCCTGATATACAACGTCACAGTCTATTAAAACCTACCGTCCAAACTCCGTTTCATATTGATTTCGATTGGTGGAAGAACAGTGATTCCAATTGGAAAATCCACTTACAGGCCTGTCTTTGTGAAGAGCATCGTGCCATGTTCAGTGATTTGGGAAACATTGACACAATCGATTGGATTGATCCGGAGACAGCAGAAGTAAAGCCTGTAGATGGGCTGCTGCATATCCTTATGACACATTGTTCCCATCAGCCTGATTTTATTACCAGTTTTACCACCATAGTAGATGTTGCTTTTCGAACATTGCTTGCCAATGGCAATTCCCCGCTCTCATCCGAACAAATTGGTAGCGCAACGGGAAGGAAATCTGACACAATACTCAGAACACTTGCCGGGCCTCGTATCTATAAAGGCATTCGTCCATATATTGGTGAAACAAGAAGTTGATAGAATAAGGACTTCCAATCCCCAAAAAATAATGATAGAATATTTTTTTGGGGGAGTTGGTGTTAAAACAAAACAAGAATTTAGTTTGCCCTTGTAGCTCAATGGATAGAGCAGCAGCCTTCTAAGCTGTTGGTTGTGGGTTCGACTCCCGCCAGGGGCGCAAAATTATTATCAACATACGTGACTAAGTGAGTAAAAAATGCGTGTAAAAAATGAGACAGTCTTGGCCGGTACATCAGAAACCTATCTGAGGAATGCAGACTTCCCGGATTGGAATTTCAGAGCTCATCAACAGAGTTGGAATCCACCTGCGGATGTCTACGAGACGAATAGCGACATCATTGTTAAGGTTGAGATTGCCGGCATGGAGACCGATGATTTTAATATTGATTTTTCTGAATCGATATTGACTATTCAAGGTACACGGCCTGAGATATCAGAAAAAAAAGCGTTTCACCGTATGGAGCTACGCTATGGATATTTTAGATTGAGATTCGAAATAAAGCTTCCCATCAATGCAAATCAAATCGCAGCAGAATATCGTAATGGATTCTTAACCATAAGGCTTCCGAAGGCCGAGACAATGAGAGTACAAATCAATCCTGAATAGAGATTGCGTACGTAGAAAAAAGCAGGAGATATTGTGACGAACCAATGGAATTTTTTTGGAGATCAGACCAATGAAAATAATCCTGACCCGACATCAGGATTGGAAGAAATTGTATTGAATAATGAAATTTCGGAAAAGCAGCCGAGAAATTTTCCAGATAAAATCGCTATTCTACCATTACGGGGGTTGGTTGTTTATCCACAAACCGCTGTACCGTTAACAATTGGACAACCAAGATCAATTCAATTGATCGATGATACGATCGGGGGTGTTGGCGAAAGATTAATTGGTCTTGTCGCCTCGAAGGACATCAACGTTGAAAACCCGGGATCGGCAGATTTGTACACCACCGGTACAATTGCACAAGTCCATCGCCTGTTTCGTGCACCCGATGAGACGATCAGATTATTGGTTCAAGGAATAACACGCTTTAATATCCTTGAATTCACGCAAACAGAACCTTACCTGATTGCAAGGATAGAAATTGATGCTGAAACAATCGAAACTGGTATCGAGATTGAAGCACTGACTCGCAATGTTCGAGATCAATTTATTCACATCGCACAGATGCTGCCTTCGATGCCGCAGGAATTGATCATATCCGTTTCAACTCTTGAAGATCCGCTTCAAACCGCTTACACAATTGCCAATTTTCAGCGGATGGATCTGAATGAAGCCCAAGACATCCTTGAACTGGATTCGACGCGAGAAAAACTTACAAAACTTGTTGGAATTCTTACGCGTGAGAGTGAAGTTTTGGAATTGGGCCAGAAAATTCAGAAAGAAGCAAAATCGGAAATTGACAAAGTTCAAAGAGAGTATTTCTTGCGTGAACAGTTAAAGGCCATCCAAAAAGAGCTTGGGGAAGTAGATGAACAGGCTGTCGAAGTAGAAGAATTTCGAAAGAAGATCGAAAACGCAGGTATGCCTGAAGAGGCTAAAAAGCAATCGGTGCGTGAACTGGATCGACTTTCCAAACTGCCCACCGCGGCAGCCGAATATGGAGTCATCCGAACTTACCTGGATTGGCTTGTAACACTTCCATGGTCGCTGAATACGGAAGATAACTTTGATATTGTACATGCCAGACAAATATTGGATGAGGATCACTTTGGATTGCAAGATGTCAAGGATCGTATTATTGAATTCCTGGCCGTTCAAAAACTTCTGCAACAGCGTAGCGATATTTTTAGCGAATCGGAAAATGTAGATAAAATTCGCAGTTTAAAAGAAGGGGTAATATTGTGTCTCGTTGGACCTCCAGGGGTAGGAAAAACATCTCTTGGGCAATCCATCGCACGAGCGCTTAATCGCAAATTTGTTCGTATGTCATTGGGTGGTGTCAGGGATGAAGCAGAAATACGCGGGCATCGCAGGACATATATTGGAGCCATGCCGGGACGAATTCTTCAAGCCATGCGGAGAGTTGAATCGAATAACCCCATTTTCATGTTGGATGAAATTGATAAGTTGGGGTCTGACTTTCGTGGCGATCCATCATCAGCACTTTTGGAAGTTCTTGACCCGGAACAGAACAAGGATTTTCGAGACAATTATCTGGAAGTTTCATTTGACCTGTCGCAAGTATTGTTCATTACAACGGCCAACACATTGGAAACAATCCCCGCACCTTTACTGGATCGTATGGATGTTATACAGATTTCCGGCTATACAGAAGAAGAAAAAAATGTTATTGCCCAGCATTACCTGGTACGAAGGCAGTTGAAAGAAAATGGCCTGCTGCCATCTGAGGTTGAGTTTAGCCACGAAACGATTGAGTTTATTATCCAAAATTACACCCGAGAGGCTGGTGTTAGAAATCTTGAGAGACGCATCGGGCAAATATGTCGGAAAATCGTGACCAAAATTGGGCTGAATGAACATACCGAAAAAGTGATAACGATAGATGATGTAAAAACATATCTTGGCAAGCCGCGTTTCCCAAAGAGCGAAGAAATCGCATTACGCACATCCATTCCAGGTGTAGCCATTGGGTTGGCCTGGACACCTTACGGTGGAAGTGTTTTATTCATCGAAGCGACCAAGATGCAAGGAAGCCGTGGTTTTCAGATTACCGGGTCCATTGGCGAAGTGATGCAGGAATCGGCAAGAGCTGCTTTGTCTTATATCAGATCCAAAGCAGTAGACCTTGGCCTGCAAGACGATTTTTTCAATAACATTGATATCCATTTACACATCCCCAGTGGTGCACAGCCTAAAGACGGCCCATCGGCAGGTGTAACGATCGCCACAGCTTTGGCTTCATTGTTACTGAATAAAACGATGCGCCCGGACCTGGCTATGACGGGTGAAATTACCTTACGTGGACAGGTACTTCCGGTAGGTGGAATAAAAGAAAAAGTTTTGGCTGCATATAGTTATGGAATCAAAAATATTATATTACCTGCACAAAATGAAGTTGATCTGGAAGAAATACCCAAAGAAGTAATGGATTCCATGCATTTTTCACTGGTGAAAACGATTGGTGAAGTCTTTGAATATGCATTCAATGAGGGTCAATATATAGACGTGAAAAAAGCCTGATCTATCAATGATTCTAAAAGGGATTCCAATTGGACAATTTGCGTTTTGCCATTCTGACCGTATCGGATCGTTCTTTTTCAGGTATCAGGGCTGATCTGTCCGGCCCTGTTCTGGTAAGTGCTGTCATCAATGCAGGATGGCAAATTACTAAAACAGAAATTGTGCCAGACGATTTCGGTAGAATAAGAAATTCCTTACTCTTGTGGTGTGAAGAGAATATCGCAGATATCATTCTGACCACAGGAGGTACAGGTTTTAGCCCCAGGGACATTACTCCAGAAGTAACCAAAAGCATCGTCGAACGAGAAACACCTGGACTGTGTGAAGCCATGCGGAATGCCAGTATTGCAATTACCCCGAACGCAATGCTATCAAGGGCTGCTGCCGGGATTAGGGGAACAACGCTTATTGTAAATTTGCCTGGCAGTCCCAAGGGGGCAGTGGAAAATTTTAATGTGATCAAACCTGTATTGCATCATGCCATTGAACTTTTATGGGATGACCCTTCCGCTGAACAAGGTCACCAGAAATGAAATCATGTGGAGAAGGGCTGCTCATTACAAATGGCAAAATCGTCACGTGGGAGAGACCCAACCGGATACTTGAAGGCTATGCAATCCGGATCGTGGACGAAGTGATTGAGAGGATAGATCAGCAAAAAAAACTTGTGGAAGAGTATCCAGATGACAAATTATTGGACGCCGATGGTCAATATGTCATGCCGGGTAACATCTGCGCGCACACACATTTCTATGGAGCTTTTTCACGGGGTATGGTAATTCCTGGCAGGCCGGCAAAGGATTTCCCCGAAATCTTACAGAAGCTATGGTGGCCGCTTGACAAGGCGCTGGATTTGGAAGGAGTTAAGTATTCCGCGCTTGTCTGTATGGTTGATGCAATTCGTCATGGAACAACCACATTAATTGATCATCATGCCTCGCAAAACGCCATAGAAGGCTCGTTGGATGTAATTGAAGGGGCGGAAAAATTATCAGAATTGCGTATAGCCACTTGCTATGAAACCACAAACCGCGACGGGAACACAAAAACAAAACAGGCAATCGATGAAAACATTCGTTTTTACCAAAAACTTAAACGGAATCCATCTCATTTAGTCGCTGCCAATTTTGGTATGCACGCCAGTCTAACTTTGGATGACACGACACTAGCCGCATGCAGAGAAGCGCTGCCGGATGGCGTTGGTTTTCATTTGCACGCTGCCGAGCATCAGTCTGATCAGTTTGACAGTCTTGAAAAAAGCGGTATGCGGGTAATAGATCGACTTGAGAAATTCGGCATTTTGGGGGAGCGGACGATACTGGCTCATTGTGTCCATGTGGATGCAAAGGAAATTGAAATTCTGGCTCAAACCGGCACATGGGTGACACATCAACCACGCTCCAATATGAACAATGCTGTGGGAATGGCTGACATCGAATCGCTGCTGCGAGCGGGTGTACGGTTGGGTATGGGAAATGACGGTTTTTCCAATGCCATGTGGGAAGAATGGAAAACTGCGTATCTTGCACAAAAACTATGGAACCGGGATCCCAGGCGTGGCAGTGGATTGGATGTAACCGAAATGGCTATTTATCAGAACGCCAATCTGGCGACCATTTTATTTGGGCAGAAAATTGGTGTAATTTCACCAGGTGCGCAGGCAGATCTTATTTTCGTCGATTATCACCCCTTTACACCCATGACACCAGAGAACCTTCCGTGGCATATCCTGTTTGGCTTTCACGAAAGCATGATCACCACAACCATGGTCGCAGGAAGATTGTTGATGTGGGATTCGAAAATATTAACCCTCGATGTGGAGGAAATCTCGCGAAAAGCCATGGAAGTATCCCAATCGACCTGGAAAAGATATCAAAATTTGAGCAATTCCTAAAACGAACACCCCGTTTTACCTCTTATCGAGTGACAACTTTATGACACTATGGAGGCCTTTCTTTGGAGAAGAAGAAAATTGCGATTGTTGGTGGAACCGGTAATGAAGGGAAAGGGTTGGCATACCGGTGGGCAAAAGCTGGACATCAGGTAATTATTGGCTCGCGAAATGTCGAAAAAGCTCAGGCGGCCGCTGATGAGGTAAGAAATTTGTTATCGGAACCAGCAAATCTGAGGGGCATGGAAAATATTGACGCATGCCGCGCCTCGGAAATCATCGTGCTAACTGTTCCTTATTCTGCTCACCAGGTTTCGCTCGAAATGATAAAAGAAGAAGTACAGGGAAAAATTTTCATCGATGTCACTGTCCCCCTGGTGCCACCGCGAGTTTCAAAAGTGCAAATGCCATCGGCCGGGAGTGCCTTGAAGGAAGCAAAGCATGCCTTGGGTGAAGGAGTTCGTGTGACCAGTGCATTTCAAAACATATCCCATGAGCTGCTTCTCAAAGATGATCCCATTGAATGTGATGTGCTTGTTTGCGGTGAAGATAAAGAAACTCGTGCAATTGTCCTTCAGTTAGTGGCAGATGCAGGATTGGATGGTTTTGATGCTGGACCGGTCGACAATGCAGTTGTTGTAGAGGGATTGACTTCTATATTGATCGGTTTGAATATCCAACACAAAGTTCATTCGACGGGAATCCGTATTACAGGAATACACCGAAATCACGAAGACTTATGACATTAATCCTTACAGGTATTGGAAACTTTCCTATGATAGAACCCGGTGCAAATCTGAGTGAATTGATTTGCATGGCGTTACATGAATCTGACATTCAATTGCAGAAGAATGATATTTTGATTGTTACGCAGAAAATTGTATCCAAAGCTGAGAACAGGCTGGTCAATCTAACGACAGTTCATCCCTCCCAGGATGCTCTTGATTTGGCTTTATTGGTGAACAAGGATCCACGGCTGGTGGAATTGGTATTAGGCGAGAGCAAAAAGGTTATCAGAGCAGCAAAAAATGTTTTGATTGTGGAACATAAATTGGGGTTTATTTGTGCAAATGCCGGAATTGATCATTCCAATGTAAGCGGGCCATGGGGTTCCCAAAGTGACTGGGTATTACTTTTACCCGAAAACCCCGATGCATCAGCCCGCTCCATCCGTGATGAAACCGAAAAGCAAGCTTCCATAAATGGGATAGGTGTAATGATTATTGACTCCCACAGCCGCGCCTGGCGGGTAGGTACAGTAGGCACTACCATTGGTTTGGCCGGGGTACCCGGTATCGTTGATTTGCGTGGAACCAGTGATATTTATGGGTATAAAATGCAATATACTATCATTAGTGCAGCCGATGAATTGGCTGCCGCGGCATCCCTGGTTATGGGTCAGATCGATGAAAGAATACCAGTAGTCCATGCACGCGGTTTTCCGTACCCTCTGCGTGAAAGCAGATTACGTGAAATGCTTCGACCAGAAGAAACTGATCTTTTCAGATGACTATGATCACTATTGCTTCGCTATTTGACAGACAATCCAGCAAACAAACCGGCAGAGTATGGGATTTATTGGAAAATGAATGTGATCTTACCGGTATCAGGAGTATTCCATACCCTCATTTTTCATGGCTCACCGGCGCTGATTTTTCAAATATCCTTTTTGATGATCCGTTAGTTGATTTGAGTAACCAAATCAATGTTTTTGAAATAAAAACAACTGGCTTGGGTATTTTTACAGGCGAATCACCTGTCATATATCTACCGCTTGTAAAAACTCAAAAGTTATTAACATACCACCAGATGATTTGGAAAATGATGGAAACAAGAGTGACCGAATTGAATTCATATTATTCTCCCGAAAACTGGATCCCGCACATCACCATCGGATATGGCGATGTGACGATTGACAGATTATCGTGCGCCGTACGCAACCTGTCGAAATATGATTTATCGCTGACCATTACAATTGATAACATTTCCTACCTGTCACGAATTGAAGAAGAAGCAAAAATTGAACGAATTGTAAAACTAAAAGGCGAACCGTGTCTATAAAATAAAGATTTTACGGATACGGTATAATTTTTATTATTATCATTTCGTCGCACAAGTTCTCCAAAGGAGCAAGTATGGGATCTCGAATGGCTTTATATTTACAGGATGCACACGACCTGAGAAAAGGCCTCGAATATGTGCGCTATGCCGAGGAAAAAGGTTTTGAAGCTGTTTGGCAGGCAGAAAGCCGGCTCGTTCGTGATGCCATTGTGCCCATGGCAGCCTATGCGGCAGTGACCGAGAAGATAAAAGTCGGCTCGGGCGTGATCAATAATTGGACGCGAAATATAGGCCTTCTCGCAGCGACGTTTTTAACCCTCGATGATCTGGCTCCTGATCGGATCATTTGCGGGATTGGCGCCTGGTGGGATCCGCTTGCCCGTAATGTCGGAATAAACCGTGACAAACCGCTCGTAGCCATGCGTGAAACGGTTTATGTATTGAAAAGACTTCTCAATATGGAAAAAGTTACCTTTCACGGGCAATTTGTCAACGTTGACGGCATCAACCTGGATGTTGTCCATGGAAGAACCGAACCCCGACAAGTTCCCATCATGATCGGAGCCACAGGTGACCAAATGATGCGGATGACCGGCGAGATTGCTGACGGGGTGGTGTTGAATTATTGTGTTCCGCCTGATTACAACATTAAAGCTCTGGAGTTGATTGACGAAGGAGCAAAAAAGGCCGGAAGAAGGGTCGAGGATCTCGACAGACCACAGCTCATTGTGTGTTCTGTCGATCATGACCGGGAGAAAGCCATCGATACGACCAGAGGATTGCTAACCCAGTACCTTGCCCAGCAGCCCCACATCGCCAAGGCATCGGGCGTATCGCAACAGATCGTCGAGCAAATACAATCCATTCTCGGTTGGCCGGCTACATACGAGCAAATTCAGAGAGCAAAATATCTTGTTCCAGACGAGTTAATTTACCGCATTACTGCTTCCGGTACTCCTGAAGAGGCCAGGAAAAAAGTACAGGAATACATTCAGAACGGTTGTACCTGCCCAATTCTATACCCGGTGGGCGGCGACGTAAAACTTTTAGTCGATACATTTGCACAGGCCTGATCTCACAGGAGAGCCTATGTGGCATCAATATATCAATGCCTCCTCAATAGCGGAAGTCTTGGAATTACTTTCGGTAAACAAGCATAAAGCCAGGATAGCAGCAGGCTCTACTGACCTCATTCTTGAGATGGAGAGGGGTTTGAGGCCGGATACGGAACTGCTCATCGACATCACAAGGATTCCAGAGTTGGACCTGATTACGATGGATGAGGAAGGTTTTATCCATATTGGACCGCTGGTTACGCATAACGAGTGCGTACGCTCAAGAATCATTCGCGAATATGCGTTCCCTCTCGCCCAGGCCTGTTGGGAAATCGGATCTCCACAAATACGCAACCGGGGCACGGTTGCCGGTAATCTGATCACGGCATCTCCTGCCAACGATACCATATCACCGCTTGTTGCATTGGACGCATCTCTATTACTAAAATCCGCCAAAGGGGAAAGAGTTGTACCCCTGGAACATTTCTATAGCGGGGTAAGAAAAACCGTCATGGAAAGCGATGAAATGCTGACAGACATTTTCTTTAGAAAAATGTCCCCTCGTCAAAAAGGAATATTCCGTAAATTCGCCTTGAGACGCGCACAGGCAATTTCTGTTGTCAATGCAGCTATCATTCTGACCTTTGAAAAATCCTCAGAACGTACCACAATCAAAAATGCTTCCATAACTCTTGGTGCGGTTGCTCCGCGAATTATTCATGCTGTTCAAGCAGAAGCATCTTTGCTGAATGCAATATTGGATGATAATTCCATCGAACAGGCTGCGGTTGGCGCAGCAGCAGATGCCATACCCATCAGCGATCTTCGCAGCTCCGATCTTTATCGCAAGCGAATCGTAAAGGTGACGGTCAGACGGGCTCTAAAAGCTCTCGCCGATGGAAAAGAAAAGGAAAGTTTTCCAAAAGAGCCTGTCTATTTATCAGGAAAAACACAACCCGCACTCCTGCCGGCACCCTGGAAAACGGGTGACCCAATTCAAGTTCACATCAACGGCACCCTTCGTGAATTTAGAGCGGGTGAAAGTAAAACATTACTAAGGCTGTTACGCGAAAATGGGTTGTTAACCGGAGTAAAGGAAGGCTGTGCTGAGGGAGAATGTGGAGCTTGCACAGTTTTTCTGGACGGCAAGGCAGTAATGGCATGCCTTGTTCCAGCCCCCAGAGCTCATGGAGCAGAGATCATCACCATTGAGGGTGTTTCGAAAGATAATGCAAATCCTGTTCAGGAGGCATTTGTAGAGGAGGGTGCGGTACAGTGCGGTTACTGTACTCCCGGTTTTATCATGTCGGCTGTCAAGCTGTTGGAGGAAAAACCTGCTCCTACCCGCGATCAAATCAAACAAGCAATAACAGGAAATCTGTGCCGATGTACAGGTTATTACAAGATTATCGACGCAATAGAATTGGCTGCCAACAAAGGAGGACAAGGTGAGCAAATATCGCGAATCTGAGAGTAGTTCAACCGGTAAGATAACCGGTATACATCCTATATGGCGGGGTATTGGTTTTATATTTATGACAATAACCCCCATTCTCGCTTATTACACGACAGTCGTAGTTCTGTCACTCAATTCGACCAAGCACTGGTTCACAATACCACGTTCCCTGCTTGCTCATGGTTCTGATCCCTATTTATGGATAAAAATCGGTGGAACATTCGTTGTCGTCTTTATCGTGTATATCATTTTTATGTTGATAACTTTTTTGACTTACAGGTTATTTGGCCCCTCCAGGCTTGGGCCCTTGGACGCGCCACAAACCGGTTTTTCTGGCAAAGCACATCGCAGGTGAAGCTTTTTAAATAAGGAATTCCATGACGACAGGAAACTCCATACAACGGGTTGATGCACTGGCAAAATCAAAAGGTCAAACACAATTTGCCGGTGACTATAATTTTCCTGACCAGTACCATCTAAAGATTCTCTTCTCGAAATATCCCCATGCAATCATTCATTCAATTGATGCAACGGAAGCGGAAAAACTGGAAGGGGTGGCAGCCGTATTTACCGCCAAAGATGTACCCGTAAATGAATATGGCCTGATTTACACCGATCAGCCTGTCTTGTGCGGACCAGGCTCCAGCAAACCCTATACGGATCGGGTGCGTTTTATCGGCGACCAGGTAGCGGTTGTGGTCGCGGAGACGGAGGAAATTGCTGCGCAAGCGATAAAATTAATTCGCGTAGATTATGAGCCTTTGCCCATTATCACCAACCCGCAAGCTGCGCTGCAAACCGATTCCATTCTCTTACATCCAGATAAAGCAACAAATGTTATCGGCAGTTACCGTATCAGAAAGGGGGATCTTCAAAAAGGCTTCAACGAAGCTGTTGTTGTTATCGAATCTTCGTATGAAACCCCGGCACAGGAACATGCTTTTCTTCAACCGGAAGCAGGTGTTGCTTTTATCGATGCAGAAAACAGGATTACAGTCGTGGCTGCCGGCCAATGGGCGCATGAAGAACAGGATCAAATTGCCCATGCTTTGAACCTCTCAATCGATCAGGTTAGAGTCATCCATCCGGCAATTGGTGGAGCCTTTGGCGGTCGGGAAGATATTTCCATTCAAATTGTTCTGGCATTGGCAGTCTATCGCCTGTCACAAAAAGGAATCCATCGACCTGTAAAACTCATCTGGAGCCGCGAAGAATCCATCATTGGCCATGCCAAACGGCACCCTTATTACATGAAAACACGCTGGGGAGCCACCAAAGAGGGAAAACTGGTCGCTGCTGAAATAGAATTGATTGCTGATGGTGGTGCATACGCTTATACCTCTACAAAGGTTTTGGCGAACGCTACGTTAATGTGTGCCGGTCCGTATGAAATTCCGAATATTCACGTCGATGCTTGTGCTGTGTATACCAATAATTTGCCAAACGGTGCATTTCGAGGCTTCGGCGGCCCACAAGGGGCTTTTCTGGCGGAAATGCAAATGAACAAGTTGGCAGCCGCCCTGGAAATCGACCCGGTTGAAATTCGTATGCGTAACCTGCTTGATGAAGGAAAATTGATTTCCATGAATTCCAAATTACCCAGGGGAGTCACGATCAAACAGGTGTTAAGTGATTGCGCTGAGGCAGCGGGTTGGCAAAACAGATCAGGAATCTGGAAGGAAAGAGAAGAAGAAGAAACGGGCGAAGTAAAAAATGACAAATCCTACATTCGTCGTGGGAAGGGAATCGCTTGCGCCTATAAAAATGTCGGCTTTTCATTTGGAGCACCTGAAGCATCCACTGCTATCGTTGAATTGCACGGTAAAAGTGAAATCGATTATGCGGTTGTGCATCATGCCGGGTCTGATGTAGGGCAGGGCGCGCATACCGTATTTGCGCAGGTTGCTGCCGAAGCACTGGATTTGCCAGTAGAAAAAATCAGGCTGGTGACCGGGGATACTGCTTTTACATGCAATTCGGGAAGCGCGTCAGCATCCAGAATGACCTTTATGGCAGGGAATTCGATCATCGGTGCAGCCCAGGCAGCCCTGGAGAAATGGAAACAGGAAGAACGACCAGCCTGTGCAGAATTTACATTTATACCTCCGGCAACTACACCGATGAATCACGAAACCGGTGAGGCCATGCCGAACTTTTCTTACGGTTATGTGGCCGAATCGGTCGAACTCGAAGTGGATATCGAAACAGGACAAATAAGAATTTTGAAAGTGATTTGTTCTGACGATGTGGGGCATGCCATTAACCCGCAACAAGTTGTTGGACAGATGGAAGGTGCTATTGTTCAGGCATCCGGGTACGCGATTCTAGAAAATTTCATCCAACGCGATGGCCATGTCATAACCGACCGTTTATCCACCTACCTGATTCCTACTGTTTTGGATATTCCGGATGCAGTGGAATCTCGAATTCTGGAATTCATGGATCCAATTGGCCCATTTGGAGCGCGCGGCATGGGTGAAATGCCGTACCTGCCTCTGGTCCCTGCCATTGCGCATGCCTTGTATAACGCAACGGGTGTCTGGTTTAATCACTTTCCGTATACGCCGGAAGTCATTTCTTCGACACTGGATCCATTTTAGGCTGCGGTTCGTTTGACAATCAACTTTGCATGAAGAAAATTGCTGTACTGATCCTTGCGGCAGGCAAGGCAAGCCGGTTCGGAACCGAAAAACTGATTCAAAAGCTGCCCAACGGGACGCCACTGATTCGGCACATTGCCGAAACTGTATTGGAAACAGTATTATCTCCAGTTGTCGTTGTAACGCCAGAAGATGACCGGATTTTACGAGAAACCTTAAGCGGTCTCGACGTTTTGTTCGCTGCCAATCCGAACTCGCAGCTTGGCATCAGCAGCTCCTTGCAAACAGGCATCCTAAATACCCCACAGGATTGTGATGCCTGTATGGTTGTTTTAGGCGACCAGCCATTTATCAGCAACGATTTACTTCTTCTACTTGCTGAGGAATATTCACATTCACAGGCCGAAATTGTTTATCCTGCCGTCAAAGGCAAGAGATCAAACCCTGTACTCCTGGATCGGATAGTGTTCTCATCTCTTATGGAACTGCAAGGTGATATTGGCGCCAGAGTGATTTTCCAAAAATTCAACAACCATGTCGTGGATTGGCCAGACAGTAGATTGCTGCTGGATTTGGATACACCTGAAGATTTGCAGCGTATTATTGATGAATGGGAAATTCGTAATCAGGACATTCCCTGACATTCTTTCACCATATATTTGATCGCTGCATCGATTGTCGCCTGTGAGTTGGTCTCTTCGGTGGACAAGGAAATATTTTAACAGTCGGGGCTATTTTCTCAAAAATTGTATATTCTGCACCCGACCTGCATTCAGGGTAAAGCCGGTAACTTTGCCATTTATCATTTCGGCAACGAGAATCGTGTTTGAAAGCACGTCACCTTCTATTATAAACAAATAATTCTCGCAGGTTACCAGGCCGCCTTTATGCCGGCCCAATTTAAGCTCTAATTCTTCACCAACCAAAGAAATCTTGATCGTCGCGAATAGTTCAGTACTGTAGTACTCGCCAACCATGGCCTGTTTTTCGGCAACCGATAGGGCTACTTCTGGCAGTTTGATGAGTGTTTCGGGTTTTTTGCCGCGTTCAAAATCGAAAAGGATGATGGGTTTGCCATTTCGTTCCGAGAAATCCAGTGTACCGCGGATGGGGGCATTGAAGAGATGAAAACGGCTGGGCGAGGAGGGAGTTAAGGGTAATGGGGTCCCTCCCATATCCAGTGCCAGGGTCTTGTCTGCCAAAACGATTTTCAGAGAAATTTCACCTTCTTCGCTGAAGTAATAACCCTCTTTTCCTCTAAGATCATTTTGCTTTAGTTCCAGCGGGGCGATTGTTTCCGGGGTCTGTTCCAAATCAGCAGTGAAATACTCACCGAGCAAGATATCGGCTGCTCGCATGGCAATATTGGGGGCAGAAACAAGGCTGCTGTTGGAAAGACAGATCAACGTCAGTTTCTGTTCCGGGAAACGGGCGAACTCAGCCGAATAGCCGCCATTATTCCCAGCGTGCTCAACCCTGTTCATGCCCCGGTATTTTTCAACGGTCAGCCCAAATGCGTATGGAATGAGTTCACCATTGTTGAGCCGGGTGGTTTCGAGGATGCGTTCCATCAGCGCCGGGTCACCCTTGCCAAGCTTATTATTGTAAAAATTTCGATCCCAGAGTGCCAGATCTTCTACGTTTGAGTAAATCCCGCCGCTGCCAATGGTTTCCAACCCGGGTACATTGATACGATAACCTTTCTCAGGAGAATACTGGTAACCGATGGCTCGATGTGGAACAGGTTCTTTTCGGTCGTCATGGAAATGAGTGTTTTTCATCCCAAGCGGGCCAAATATGTTCTCCTGGGCAAACTGCCGTAATGTCTGACCTGTTATGCGCAGAACAATTTCTGACAACAAGAAGTAGCCGGAATTGGAATAGAGATAACGATCACCGGGCTTGAAATTCAATTGTTTCTGATTGACGATGAGATGGAGTGCATCTTCAGGTGTGATCAATTCATCGTTGTCCCTGCCGGAAAGAGCATTCAATTCCAGATAGTCCCGTAAACCGCTGGTGTGATGGATCAAATGTTGAATTTGGATAATATCTCCATAATCAGGAATCTCCGGGATATATTTTCGAACATCATCCTGAACTGAGAGAAGACCTTTTTCTTCCAACAAGGCGACGGAAAAAGCGGCAAACTGTTTTGAACAGGAAGCAATGTAAAATGTAGTAAATGGCTGGATTGTTGCACTATGTTCAAGTGTCGCCATACCAAATCCCTTTTTATAAATAATTTCTCCATCGTTTACAATGGCAAAGGCGCAACCGGGTGATTTGGTAGAGTCATTTTTGGCAAACAATTCATCAATTTTTTCGAATCGATCTGACATGAAACATCTCCTGTGAATTCGATTTATGAGCCTGTAGAAAAGGAATCGATACGGTTTGAATCTCTTATATCCTTTGGCATTCAATCCGGTAATAGTATACATGAACTTCATTCGCGTTCATGTATAATTTGATGTTGAATTTGCAAAAAGGGGCATCACAATGAAATACGATCCTGTCAGGAAAAACGATCTTGTTATCAAAAATGGTCTGGTCATTCAGGAAGATCATATCCAAAAAACGGATATCGGTATTGCGTCAGGAATTATTCAAAAAATAGGTCCCGACCTGGAAGGGGACGAGGTTATCGATGCGCGGGATTTGTATGTCATTCCAGGAGGGATTGATCCACATGTTCATTTAGAAATGAGAGCCGGTGAAATCACATCCAGCGATGATTGGGAAAGTGGCACCATCGCTGCGGCAATTGGCGGGACAACAACCGTAATCGATTTTATTGAGCCCAGGAAAACACAATCGCTCATGGATGCGTTGGATGAGCGAAAGGCTATGGCGGAAAATCACTCTGTAATTGACTATTCCATGCACATGACATTAATCGGCAGTGGGCCTTCTCAATTTAAAGGAATTCAAAATGTTGTAAATGCCGGAATTACCTCATTTAAGACCTATACCACTTACGGGATAAAGCTCACCGATGAAGAGATGATTTCTGCTATGACGGAGGTAAACAGATCCGGCGGGATGGTGATGACACACTGTGAAAATGATGCCATCATCGAGTATTTGCGCCATCAGTTGATTTCAGAAGGCAAGGTTACTCCTCAATATCATCCATTCAGTCGGCCTGTGGATGCAGAGGGTGAAGCCGTGGAGAGAGTCATCGCCCTGGCAAATACTGCACATGTGCCGGTGTACATCGTGCATGTATCCACCAGCCAGGGAGCTGATGCCATCCGGCGCGCAAGATCACGCGGCCAGACAGTGTGGGGGGAGACATGTCCGCAATATCTGTTACTCACCGAAGATGAATACAAACGCCCAGGTTTTGAACCGGCCAAATATCTCTGTCAACCGCCTTTACGTTCGAAGGAGAACAATATCGCACTTTGGAAAGGCCTTGCAGAAGATACCTTGCAAACAGTCGGTACCGATCATTGCCCTTTCTTTTACAACGGACAAAAAGACAGAGGAAAAGATCTTTTTACGAAAATACCAGGGGGTATGCCAGGGATTGAGAGCAGATTATGCCTGACTTTTACCTATGGTGTTGGAAAAGGAATAATTGACCTGATCCGGTGGGTGGAAGTCATCAGCGGCAATCCCGCAAAGATATTTGGTCTTTATCCACGAAAAGGCTGTCTTCTACCAGGAAGTGACGCGGATATCGTATTGTTTAATCCGAATAAATCAGGGGTAATTTCCCGGGAAATGTTGCACGAAAATGTGGATTACACGCCTTATGAAGGATTTCTGTACCAGGGATATCCGGTGATGACAATTGCGGCTGGACAAGTCATTGCCAGAAATGGGGAATTTACTGGAAAAGGACATAAGGGGAAATTTATCAGCAGGAAACCGGCCGATCTTGGGAAATTTAGAACACACGAGGGAAAATAAAAAAACAGAATCAAACCCTCTCAAAATCGATAAAATATTTATTCGGATTTTCATGGCGTATTCAAATGAGCAGACTTTCTGGCAATAATCAGTCCATCTTCACCAAAACACGGTAGGTGTCCGGGCTTAGAGCCCATTGAATTGCTTCTGCAAGTTTCTCAAATGGCAGTACTTTGGAGATAAATGGTTTTAGATCGACAATTTTATCTGCGACCATGCGTGTAGCTTGCAGAAAATCTTCCCGGCTTTGACTCACCGTACCCGTTAATGTAATTTCTTTTCCGTGAAAATCGTTGGGGTCGATGGTAATCTTTGTGCCGCGTGGGTGAATACTGCCATAAACCGATAATCTGCCGCCTTTTGCAAGAGCTGTGATGCCTTGTTCGATTGCACTGGCAAGGCTGACTGCCGTAAAGATTGCGTTTGCTCCCCGGCCTTTTGAGTAATCCAACACCTTATCTTTGAAGGATTCATTGACTGGATCAATGATGTAGTCCGCGCCGATGGCCTTTGCAAATTCTGAACGTTTTAGATTTGGCTCGCTGACGATGACTTTTGTTCCGGCCTGTTTTGCCAGGAGAACGTGCAGCAGACCCATGATGCCGGCTCCGATGACGACAACCGTATCCGTGCGCTCCAGTTGAGCTTTTCGAATACTGCGAATCACACAGGCAACCGGTTCGGTCAGGCACAGTTCTTCATAGGAGACATCATTTGCACCTTTGTAAAGCTGGTAATCTTCGATGAGAACATATTCGCTCAACCCTGAAGGGCCAGGAACATCTGAAGATGAGAAGTTCCTACGCGCATTATCACAAATCGAATCAAGACCTCGCCGGCAGGATTCACAGTACCCACAGCGCGTCAATCTTGATGCTACAACCCTGTCACCAATTTTCGCATCCGAATAGACCTGACTCCCCATAGCAACCAAATCACCGGATATTTCATGTCCTCCTGAAAGGGGATAAACTGGATCTTCACCTGTATATATCCGCTGTTCCCAGGTACAAATTGCACAGGCTTTTACTTTTACCAATGCCTGCCGCGGACCTGGTTCAGGGATAACAACGTCGTCAACTCGAATTTGCTTTGGGGCAACAAAAACTGAACGTTTGTATGTTTCTGCCATATCTTCCTTTCGAATTTATTGATAATGAAATTCATTTCATCTGAAATTTATTTCATAGAATCAAGTGCTTTTTCGACCGTGGCGTTTTCATGAACAATGGCTGTAATCGCAGCGGTGACTTTGTCAGGGTGTGGGTGTTGGTAAATGTTCCGTCCAACCTCGAGACCTGCAGCACCAGCCTGAATTTAAACGTAGATACCTGTCAACTAATCAACCGGTTCCTTGGATTTACTGCCACCCAAAACGACGATGGGTGTGTAGATTTGGCTGATGATGTTCTTCCATGTTTCGGGATCACCGCTGTAGGTTGTTTTGATAAAATCAACCCCCATTTCAGATCCAATCCGGCACGCATGGCCAATGTTTTCAGGTGTCCAATATTTTGCGGGGTCTTCAAATCCGGCGGGCAGCATTTCAGCCATGACGGGCATGTTCCACTCAAGTCCTTGTGAAATGATTTTTGAAAGGTAAGGCAATGTCTCGCTTTCGAATTGTGAGCCTGGCATTCCCATTACACCCACAGCCTCAGCTCCAAGGCGCAGTGCATCATAAACGTTGTACACCTTTGACATGGCCGCAGGGGACTGAGCTAGTTTGGTGGTGCCGCCATCCAGACGCAATATGATGCTCATATCCCCAATCTGTTCGGAAAATTTTTTCACTATTCCAAATGTGGTGAGAATGGCATCTGCGCCTCCTGCCTGTACTTTGGCGATCACCTCACCGGGTTTTTCAAGGCCGGGCATCAAACCAAAAGTGGCAGCATGATCCATTGCGAAAATCACCGTTCTCCCGTCTTTACGGAAAATCCTGTTCCAACGATGAGAGTTTGAATCTGACATATAAAACCTTTCTGAATGGAATAATTTTCATTGGCGGAAGTTTTTTCCGGATCGACTTCCGCCAAATGTTCCCATAGAACCGGTGCTAAAAATCCATTTTCATAGGCATACCTGGTTAGCTGGACAACAAACCAGTTTTGATGACCTCTCCGGCTTCATTAATCCCGGGCCAAATCGGTATTGCAGACAAAATGCCAATCAACAGAATTACAACCATGACCGTTGTGGGCGAAACTTGCTTTCTGGCCAATAGCCACCATATAACCAAAGTGAGGATGAGTGGCAGAAGATTCGGCATGAATTGGTTGAGGATATCCTGAAAACGGAAAGCTGTTCCTCCAATCATGAATGCCAGGGGGGTTGATAACTTCACGAAATTGACGGTCAACGCACCGATGACAAAATTACCCAGCACCATTGCACCGGTCAAGAGTTTTTCCAGAGATCCGGATCTTAAAATATTGGTCACTGCAGATCTGCCCTGGCGGTAACCCAAATAATACAGCCACCAGCCGACTCCCCAAGTGAAGATGGCCATGGTAATGATATAAAAAAGAGGGCCGAGTATGTTGCCTTGGGTTGTGGTTCCCATTTGACCGCCAGTAGCGATATTCATACCAATTGCAAGCAGGATGGGAATGACAATACCCTGCTGGATGGTATCGCCAAGACCTGACATTGGCCCCATTAAACCTACTTTTACAGAGTTGATGGCATCATCACTGATGTCGGCACCCAGAGCACGTTCCTCTTCCAT
The DNA here is from genome assembly GCA_021372725.1 of Chloroflexota bacterium. GTDB lineage: Bacteria > Chloroflexota > Anaerolineae > Anaerolineales > Anaerolineaceae > JAJFTV01. The sequence goes on from JAJFTV010000168.1 coordinate 28,327, forward strand.
GGCGATGGTTATGCCGTTGATGACACCGCCGATGTCTGGCTGAGTGTTATAGAACACCAGATGACGTTTCAGCGCAGCCGTGATATCTTCCTTGTTTTTATAAAGTTTCTCGATGATGGGGGTCATGGAGTGGGCGAATCCCAATCCCTGCATGCGCTCCCAGTTCCACGCGGAATGTGAAAAAAACAACCAATTGAGAAAAGACTTGAAGATGTCTTTACGTTCAAGTAAATGAGGTTTTTCTGCAGCTTCAGATTCAGCGGGTGTTGGGAATTTTTCTTCCTCACCTTTGGAAGTAAATAAAACATGGATGAAGGCCAAAATTCCACCGATGATGGCAAACATGAGAAGGTTGACCGTACCACCCATCATGGTTGTGATGATATACCCGGCAAAGAAATACGGCCATACATTTTTGGTCAACAGAAACTTCAAGTTCATGGCAATACCGATTGCCGCCAACATTCCACTGGCTGTATACAAACCGCTCATGACCCAAATGGCATGAGCTCCAATCCAGTTCAATGCGGACGATACTGCCGTCGAGCCAAAATAGGCTGCCAGCATAACCGGAATTGCATAAATAACGAAAAGAAATGGTTGTGAATAAACTACGTTGGATCGCGCCACTCCTCTGATATCACCTTTTTCTGCATATTGATCTGCTTTATGGGGAATAATGGAGCATACGGACATACGCAGTGAGTATGTCAGGCTGCCCAGCAGCCCGAGGGGAGCGGCAACAGCCAGAGAGGCATTGATATCCAGGCCGGAACCCAGCGCAAGAGCTGTCCCCAGATAACCCGCCAGGCCAGGATCACCAGGCAGAGAACCGCCTGCGGAAATCCATCCCAGGTATAAAACATTGATGTTAGCGCCAATTGCGATACCTTCAGTGGGTCTGCCCATTACAATGCCAACAAGCATGCCGGCAATCAAGGGCCGGTATAAAACAGTGTAGCCCAGGTTCGCGAAAAAAGGAGATAATGAAGCATAGTACATGGTTCCGATGATAAATGCCATCAGGAAACTCATCCTGGGCGTTTCCTGTACAGGCGCCGGGGCCGCATGAACGAATACAAAACTGGCTGCAAGAAGAATAATGGTCAAAATTAATGCAGTTCTTACCTGCTTTTTTGAGATGGACGCATTCACGTAAATTCTCCTTAAAAATTTGGGCTGTAGTGAATTTAATAAAGTAGTAGTGTCTTTTCGGCCGGAAATGCTGATCAGAACACTACAGAAAGATCAGAGAAATCTCTCGATTATTCACCAGGAACGGTTTGAAATGTTATTTTTACACCTCCAAGTTGTAGTGTTTTTAGCATCTGGTATTCATCTTTCGATAAGAATGAATTTCTGAACACATTTATTCTGCCAGGTCTCATTCCGATTCCACCGATATTGAGAGAATTATATGTAATCCCGGATTCGAATAATTTGAGAGCAGTTATGGGAGATTTCATCAGAATCATGGTGAATTGAGGTGCGGAGTTCCCCGTTAGTGTTTCGATACTTTTTTCAAGTGTCTCAACGATTACCTCCAACCCGTTAGGGGCGCTCATGCGCATAACCTCAACCATGAAAGGATCGGCTGCGAGCAAATCATCCACTATTTGAATTTTGGTAAATTTTCTCGATCTCACCCAGACAGCTATCACCTGCCCGTGAATTAATCGATCATCGATACGGACCAATCCCCATTCCTTGATTGTACTCACCTCCTTTTGAAATCTATTTTACAATCATTTAATCACCGGCTTCAAGTTTTTTATGGATTGAGTTCCAATTTCTGCAATTAAGGTAGCCAATTCATGTACACCGCTACCCTCGCGTGAAAGGATTGCCTCAACGAGCATAGGCAGGTTTACACCGGTAAGGCATTCCATATTTTTATTCAAGACAAGGCGTGCAGCAATATTGGATGGCGTTCCGCTGAACATATCGATCAGGATTAGCGTCTCCTGACCCGCCAAATTGCCCATGATTGAGTTTATTTTTTCAGTGAATGCCTCAGGTGTTTCATCAGGTTGTAGCGACACACCAAATACGGAATCGCATTCACCGATAATCATTTTTGCTGAGTTGATTAATTCATCTGCTAAATTACCATGCGATACTACAATAATATTGATCATCGATATCCTTCATCATTGAGAAATTGATGCACTTTTTCTACTGAAGAAAGGCTGAGCACGTGGGAAGAGATATTTTCCGCTTCGGTGAGTGAAAACTTTCGGATTTTTTCTTTTATGAAGGGTATTAGTCGTGCACTCATGCTGAATTCGTCAAGATGCATGCCCATCAATACCGGAACAGCAGCGAGATCACCTGCCAATTCGCCACACAACCCCACCCATTTTCCCGATTGATGAGCTGCTTTGACCGTCATATTGATCAATCTGAGAACGGATGGATCCAATGCATTGGCGTAATCGGCAACCTGAGAATTCGTTCTATCCGCAGCCAGGGTATATTGTGTCAAATCGTTGGTCCCAATACTAAAAAAATCCACTTCTCTGATGAGGGTATCCGCCATGATTGCTGCTGACGGTATTTCGATCATCAACCCTATTTCGCAGCGGGAATTGTATTCAAGCCCCTTCTGATCCAACAATGACATACAACGGGAAATCTGTTCTTTGGCTGCTCTTAATTCGCCAATCGTGCCGATCATCGGGAACATAATTTTAAAATTTGAACCAATGCCGGCCCTGAACAATGCTCGAAGTTGGGTCTGTAGAACTTCTTCTCTCTTCAATGCCAGCCTTGTACCTCGTAAACCGAGAAAAGGATTATTTTCCTTCGCAATTTTCAGATAATGGGCAGGTTTATCCCCGCCGATATCCAGTGTCCGGAAAATAACGGGCTTTTGCCCAAATTGTTCAAGGATATCTCTGTAAACCAGGTATTGCTCCTCCTCCGATGGGGGTGTCTCACGCCCCAGAAACAGAAACTCCGTACGCAGCAAACCGACGCCCTCTGCACCATATTCAAGAGCATCGACGACTTCATGCGGAGAACCAATATTGGCAGCCACTTTAAATGGTTGATTATCCCGTGAGATGGCAGGAAATCTGGCTTTAGAGAAAGCAATTTCGAAATCCCTGGTAAATTCAGAAGATCGTTTGATATATTTTTTTCTTGTACTTTCATTTGGATCCAAAATAACTGTCCCCGTATTCCCATCCACAATGGTTTCCAAATCATTGTGAAATTGAAATAATCTTGGATCTATGCCGGCCACCGCCGGGATACCCATCGCCCTGGACAATATGGCAACATGAGATGTTGGACCCCCACGAGCCGTGCAAAAAGCAAGCACCATGCTCTTGTCAAATCCAATGGTATCGGATGGCATTAATTCTTCAGTGACGATGATTGAAGGTTGGTTAAGATGGGTTTGAGGAGTTTTGCCGAGCAGAATCCGTAAAACACGCTGCCCAACATCGTGTATATCCATTGCACGTTCTGAAATTTCATCAACCTGAAGTGTGGATATCATCTCCTCATATTCTGATACAGCCTTATACCAGGCATATTCTGCCGTGAATTGATTCGAATGTATTAATTCATGAACCCTGTCAATCAGCTCAGGATCTTCAAGGACCATGAGATGGGCTTCAAAAATCTCCGCCTTGTCTCGAGAGATGCTTGTGAGAGTCATTTGAAATGCATTCTGAATTTGACTGTGGGCTTGAGAAATCGCATGCTCCAGTCGTGAAATTTCGATTACCGGATCAGCATTGTTACACTCCGCAACAATTATCTTTTCAGAATCGTAAAAATAGATTGGTCCTGCAGCAATACCGGGAGAAATACCAATGCAATGCAGAATCTTCATTCTTCTTCCCCAAACCTTGCTTTAAACATATCGGCGAATTCCTGCATGGCAACCATTGAATTGGGCCCTTCAATAGTAATCTGAATTTCATCATTTTGTTGTATGGATGTCGAAAGTACCATTATGATACTCTTCGCGTTCACCCGGGTTGTTTGCCTGGTAATATTTTCAATCCATACCTCGTTTTGTTTTAATGAGGATGCAAATTTCACGAATTTCGCTGCCGGTCTTGCGTGCAAACCGATTTTATTTAGTACAATGAATTTTTGTACTGCGGTGGTCATACATTCCTTTCAGGATAATAATAAAAGATTGGCAAATTCTCAACACAAAACATTCATATAAAATAGCCAAAACATCTTTATTAGTATACTCTCCATAAGCCTGCGAGGAAAAAGTCAGGACGCACATAACCCGCTTTTCCATAAAGGATAACAGGTTGGAGGTTGAAATGGAAGATGTAAGCACAGATGTAAATATGGATAAAAACACAATATTACAATAATTACATATTATTATTACCGTAATATTACCTTCGTATTGTATTTAAAGTAAATTTGATTAAACAGGGCATGGAGAGGGGGATCTGCCGCAGGAAGATCATTACGTATAGCCGAAACTGCTGGTGGATACGTGATCTTGAACAGATGCAAATATTTGAATTCTGTTTCGGTTTAAATAAATGAAGTGATTTATGAAGAAAATAATAACCAGTGTAAACCAGATAAGATCTTGCGTAAAACCTTATTATGAGTTACTCCTTCTTCAATGTTCAATATTCAGGCTTAACATTATGTTATTGATAATGATACTTATCAAAAGCATATAAAAAAATGGAGACCAATATCGATTTGCACATACCCCCACCCTCTTTGGTTAATGCGGCAGAGTTCATTTTATGATAAGTAATCGATGCTGCGATTGGAAAAACAATTAATCTAATTTTAAGGATGGAACATCCGGCAAGGATCAACAAATGACCCCCCTGTTGGTATAGAGCATCTTATAGAGAGGTAGTACAACGCTTTCTTGTTTTTAGTGTTTTTATGGTAAGGTACAATAATGAGGATGCGTTATAATATTTTAATTCCTGAAAAAATCATATAGCTAAAATAAGGAAAATTATGTACGAATTCACAAAAGACAGCGGAAAAACAACTATTGCACCTGATGTTCTTGTTGATATTACGAGATTGGCGGCATTAGGTGTGGAAGGTGTAGCCAGACTTGCGCCAATTCCTGGCGGTGTCAATCGACTTTTTCGCCGAGGCTCAAGTGAAGGTGTTCAGATAATTGTAGAAGGAAATACGGTTGATGCCGATATCTACATCATTCTTTATCCGAATGTAAGTATTCGAGAGATCAGCAGAGAAGTCCAGACCAGGGTTGCCCGTGCAATTGAGGAAATGGTTGGAATGGAAATCGGTAGTATCCATATTCATGTAGAGGATATTACAATCAATCCCCAGCCATCGGCCTGATTCTTATGAAAGCCAGGACCAAAGCCCGCAGTATTGCGTTGCAAGTACTCTATGAAGTGGATTTGACCGGTCATTTACCTTTGGTAGTGCTTCAGGAACGTATCGCTGAAGAAGAGATCACAGACCAGAATATGATCGATTTTATTACTAAAATCGTCGTCGGGGTCTCACCAATCATCGATAAGCTTGACGGTTTTATTGCCCAACATGCACCGGAATGGCCGCTCGATCAGGTTGCATCGATCGACCGGAATATAATCCGCATCGCATTGTGGGAATTTGCTGTTGAGGTTTGCACTCCCCTCAAAGTGGCCATTAACGAGGCGATAGAACTCTCGAAAATTTACGGTTCAGAAAGTACCCCGCGGTTTGTTAATGGGGTCTTAGGTAGTCTGGCAGAAAGACAAACCGAAATTTTGACATCCATAAAGAATTTGCGATAAACTTATTACAGCAGCTTTGTTATGCTACTGGTTTCCCCGATTTATTACACCGGCTCAATAAAGAATATATAAAAGGAGATAGTATGGAGACAGAACAAACAGGGATTCGCAGCGATTTTAATTTGGAGGCACATGGGCTTTACAACTTGCGTACGGTCTTCTGGAATTTGGCACCAGCGCGCCTGATAGAAGAAGCCCTCTCCCGCGGGGAAGGTGAACTTGCCAGCCAGGGTGCGCTCGTGGTAAACACCGGTTTTCATACAGGCCGTTCCCCCAATGACAAATATTTCGTAAAAAATGGTCTCGAAGACAAGGAAATCTTCTGGAATAAGGATAATAAACCGATATCACCCGAGCAGTTTAAACAACTGCACCAAAAAGCCGTCGCATATCTGCAAGGACGAGATGTATTTGTGCAGGATATGATGGTCGGTGCTGACCCCAATCACAGATTACCCATCCGGCTGGTAACAGAAAAAGCATTCGCCGCGCTTTTTGCAAATGACCTGTTTATCAGGCTTACCGATGAGCAAAAGGCTCATCATAAACCGGAATTTACCATTTTACATTGTCCTGATTTTAAAGCTGACCCCAAGCAAGACGGGACTGTCTCGGGCACGGTAATTATCGTTAATATGACCGAAAAGATGATCCTAATCGGTGGGAGTGGTTATGCCGGTGAGATAAAAAAATCCATTTTCACCATCATGAATTTCCTTTTGCCCTTAAAGGGTGTCATGTCGATGCACTGTTCAGCCAATAAAGGCGCTAATGGGGATGTCGCATTGTTCTTCGGCTTATCTGGAACTGGAAAAACCACATTGTCATCTGACCCTGATCGATTTTTAATCGGTGACGACGAACATGGGTGGTCAGATGATGGCATCTTCAATTTCGAGGGTGGCTGCTATGCGAAAGTCATAAAAATCAATCCAAAATATGAACCGATCATCTATCAAGCAGTTAGAAAATTTGGCACACTTTTGGAAAATGTGGTGATTGACCCATTATCGCGCAAACCGGATTTTGACTCCAACGCATTAACCGAAAACACCAGGGCTGCTTACCCGATAGATTTCGTGGAAAATCATGTACCGGAAGGTCGCGGAGGACATCCAAAAAATATCTTCTTCCTGACAGCGGATGCATTTGGAGTTCTGCCACCCATTGCCCGGCTCTCCACTCCCCAGGCTCTTTATTATTTCCTTTCAGGATATACCTCCAAACTGGCAGGTACCGAAGTAGGGTTGGGACAGGAGCCTCAGGCCACTTTCTCCATGTGTTTTGGCGCGCCATTTATGCCTCTTGCCCCGGGTGTCTATGCAGATTTGCTCGGCAAGAAGATTGAGAAACACAAAGTGAATGTATGGCTTATCAATACCGGCTGGACAGGCGGGCCGTACGGGGTCGGACACCGCTTTGAGCTTCCTTACACACGGGCAATCATTTCGGCTGCCTTGCGAGGAGAGCTTGAAAAAGCTTCCATGCGGCAGGATCCTTATTTCAAATTATGGATTCCTGAAAGCTGTCCTGGTGTACCCTCAGAAGTTCTGGATCCGAAAAAGACCTGGCCCGATCCAGACGCCTATGAAAAACAGGCTGGTGATTTAATCAAACGTTTTACGAAAAACTTTGAACAATTTAAACAAATTGTGACCGAGGAAATTTATCTGGCCGGCCCCGGGCATTAGTTAATCTTGTATCTTCTATTTCGCTGACGTACGTCAGCGAAATAGAAGATATAGCGCAGCCAAAATTAAAAATGGAGCATACGGGATAGCCTGAAAAAGTTTGTAATTCCTGGTTACTTTGGAGACAACCAGGTAAACAAGACTGATCAGGCCACCCAAAAATATTGC
>JAJFTV010000191.1 GCA_021372725.1 Chloroflexota bacterium
TCAGCCAGGGTCTTAGCTAGGCTATCCAGCGCCACGGCGAGGACGATCGCTGCGATGTTTGCAGTCAGGGTTTTCATTCCGCCCCGCCATGCCCGTCGCGAACTGGGACTTTGTAACGCGTACATTCGTAGACGCCGCGGGCCACGTCCGCTAGCAGGGATTCACCCAGGGCCAAGAAATCGCCCACCCGGTCGTCGCTCAAATGGTAATAGGCGTACTTCCCTTGTTGTTCAGCTGCAACCAAACCACACTCACGCAGACAGCGTAGGTGGTTTGAAGTGTTTGATTGGCTCAAACCAGTGGCAGAAACAATCTCTGTGACGGTTTTTGGCCCAGATCGTAGGGTCTGCAAGATGTTTAGACGCGCTGGATCACCGAAGCCGCGAAACAACTTAGACTGTAACTGAATTCCTTCTGCGTTTGCCACGATTTGCATGATCTCTACTCCTAAGCACATTTATATATCATAATACGATGATATGTTATTCCAAATCCAAAGAGTTGTCAAGAGGCTTACCTATGAAACTGTACTTATTTGTGAAACATATGACAAACTTCTCCGCAAATGATTACATGTGTTTCTTGTTGGGCAATAGGCTTCAGCATATTATTATGGCGCACCAAAAAAAACTCAGATAGATTTATAAGGCATACCATAAAAAATGATGACCGAGAGCGAAGAAATGTACCTGGTAACGGCGGTGCTCCTTAAAGAGCGCGGTCTGGAAGAGCCGCTGCCTGTTTCGCAACTTGCCGAAACCATGGCAATACAACCGGTATCTGCCCACCAGATGATTCACCGGTTGGTGGATGAAGGCTGGCTGACATTTGCTCCCTATAAAGGTGTTACCTTAACGCCGGAAGGGGAAACGTTGGCCCTGTCTGTGCTCCGTCACCGCCGTTTGTGGGAAGTATTTCTGGTCGATCAACTGCAGATATTGCCGGATGTGGCTGCCGAATTAGCTTGCAAGTTAGAGCATACGGTACCAGACGATATTGCGGAACGGCTGTCCCGCTTTTTAGGCCAACCAACCCAATCACCGCTGGGAAAACCTATTCCCGCTGCTCAGGCAGCCAATCTTCCAAGGCCAGAACGTTATCTAACTCAACTGAAAACCGGTGAAGAAAGCCAGGTGGCTCGCGTTCAGGCAGACGCAGCGACGCATGCCTTTCTATTAGCGGAAGGTGTTGGTCCTGGAACTCCGGTCACTGTGCTGGCCGTTGGAAGCAACGGTGCAATGCTCGCTGCTTTCGGTGAACGAACCGTGCATCTTTCTGAAAGAACCGCCCTAACGGTTTTCGTTCTCCCATAATCGATAATTTATCATCCTTTAATCCCAATACAGGAGTTTCTCCGTGCAAGAATCGATTGCTCGTCCAACTCTCACTCCACAATCGAATAGCGCTAACTGTCATGGGGGGCCAAATGAAGATACCACTGGCCTTCCGCTGATCGCCATTGTAGGTTCGCCTAATGTAGGGAAAAGCGTACTGTTCAATACCCTGACCGGTGCATATGTTACCGTTTCCAACTATCCTGGCACGACCGTGGAGGTCAGCCGCGGTAAAGGCCGTTTGGCAGGACAAACTGTCGGGGTGGTGGATACCCCGGGAATGTACCGGCTGGTTCCGCTGACGGAGGAAGAGCGGGTGGCACGTGATATATTGCTCGCAGAGCGACCGGTCGTCACCCTGCATGTGGTCGACGCGAAGAATCTGGAACGTATGCTTCCGATGACGTTGCAGTTAATTGAAGCCGGCCAACCGGTCGTCTTGGTCTGTAATCTGATGGATGAAGCCGACCAATTAGGGGTGAAGGTCAATACGAACGCATTAGCCCAATCTTTGGGTATCCCCGTCATCCCAACTGCGCTGGCAATTGGCCGCGGTGCAGAGCAACTGAAGGAAATTGTGGCTGCATCGATCCATAAGAATCATTTCCAGTCGGCAGTCGGCTGCTCTGCCACATCCAGCTGCTGTTATGCTAATGCCACCCAACCCTCTCACCCAGCAACCATCCAATACCCACCTGCGATTGAAGATGCCCTGGGACAAATTGACAGCCACTTATTCGGAACCTATCAGCTGAGCAAGCGGGCTATTGGCCTGCTGCTGCTGCAAAATGATCAGGGCATCGCTGATCTGGTGGAAGCACAGGAAGGTCCGCGTTATCCCGACGTCGAAGCGGTGGTAAAGACAGCCAAAGAACGCTTCAGCCAGCCGCTGGCTTTTATCATTGCCCGTTACCAACGTGAAGCTGCGAGCAAAATTCTCCAAAACGTTATCACCCAACCCGAACGGCGGATTTCCCCATTTGCGGAAAAATTAAGCGCAGCCACCATGAATCCTATAACCGGGATCCCACTATTGGTGCTGGCACTCTATCTCCTGTACCAGTTTGTAGGCGTTCTTGGCGCGCAAACCCTGGTGGAGTTCTTTGAGACAAGCATTTTTGGGGCTTATATCAACCCCTGGATAAATGGCCTGCTTAATCAGTTTGTCCCCTGGGCGGTGGTCCGTGACTTAATCGGGAACGAGTACGGCATTATCACTTTAGGTGTACGCTACGCAGTAGCGATCATTTTCCCCATTGTGGGCACTTTCTTCCTGGCTTTTTCTGTGATCGAGGACAGCGGCTATTTGCCCAGATTAGCCATGCTGATCGACCGCGTGTTCAAGAAAATAGGTCTCAACGGGCGGGCGGTCATCCCGATGGTGCTGGGTTTTGGCTGTGATACTATGGCTACCATTGTGACCCGGACGCTGGAAACACGCCGGGAACGCATTCTCAGCACGATTCTTCTTTCGCTGGCCATTCCCTGTTCGGCTCAGTTAGGGGTAATGCTGGGCATGCTTTCTGGGCGGAACGACCTACTGCTGATCTGGGCTGCCGTCATGACCGGCATCTTCCTTCTGGTTGGATTGGTGACTGCACGGCTGATGCCCGGCGAGCGCCCGACATTCTACATGGAGCTGCCGCCGCTGCGTCTGCCCAGTCCAAAAAATGTATTTGTCAAAACTTACACCCGAATGGAGTGGTACTTCCGCGAAGTCTTCCCATTGTTCATTATCGCCAGCCTGGTGATCTGGGTGGGCCGGCTGACCGGGCTGTTCGACTTAGCTATCAGCGCGCTTGAACCTCTGGTACGCTGGCTGGGCCTGCCGGACCAGACGGCGGTGGCTTTCCTGTTTGGTTTTTTCCGCCGGGATTACGGCGCAGCCGGCCTGTACGATTTGCGTAACACCATGACGGGCGCCCAGATCCTGGTTTCTACGGTGACCATGACACTCTTCGTCCCCTGCGTAGCCCAGTTCTCGGTCACCTTGAAAGAACGAGGCTGGAAAACTGCCCTGGCCATTGTCGCCTTTATCTTCCCCTTTGCCTTTCTGGTTGGTGGATTACTCAATTGGCTGCTGGTGATCCTAGGGGTGAAGTTATGAGATGTGGTTTTTGTGGACGTGACTTCGACCCGAGTGATGCGGGAACAGCCTGTAATGGCTGTCCGCTGGTGAAGGGGTGTCACCTGGTGCGGTGCCCGCACTGTGGGTACGAGATGCCGCCCGACGCAAAATTGCTGACATGGCTGCGCAGCATGAAACGCCGGCCGGATAAAATTGCGCGACCAGGGAAGAAGGAGATTTTGGGATGATGGTAAGCGAACGAGCACAAGAACAACTCGAGCGGCTCTGGATGGCCGAAGAAGACGGCTCAGCGGGATTGTCGCGTTCAGAATACTCGATCGATGTAATGCGAGAATTGCAGGGTGGTGGACAGGTAGTCATCGATGCGGAGACCTGGAAACTGACGGATAGTGGACGGAAGGAAGCATCGCTTGCAATTCGGCGCCACCGGTTGGGGGAGGTACTGTTCGCAAATGTTTTGAATGAGGACCAACAGAAAATCGATGACCAGGCTTGCCGGCTGGAACATGTCCTGTTTGATGGCCTGGATGAGAGCATCTGCACACTTTTGGGGCACCCCCGAAATTGTCCGCATGGGAAAGCTATCCCGCCCGGAGAATGCTGCCGGGAAATGCGTTCCCATCAGGCCGCAGCCATTGCCTCGTTAATCGAACTCAAGCCAGGCCAGTCTGGTCAGGTTGCCTTTATCCAGATGGGCACTTCTGGCCGGTTGGAAAAATTGATGGCGATGGGCGTGCTGCCAGGTGGAAGTATCAAGCTCCTCCGCGCGTCCCCTACGTTTGTCTTTGAAAGCGGGTACAGTCAGTTTGCAGTTGATGAAGAAATTGCCAGTGGCATTTACGTGCGTCGTGAACTTTAATACTCGCAGACACATCGATACAATTTATCCATAACTACGAAACAACGGCAGTGAAGTGTGATTGCAAACCTCACTGCCGATTTATTTGCTTGCTGATTTGCATTGTTCTCGGATAGCCTCCTCACAATTCCAACTTATCCTTCTTTTATGGTGGATGTATCTTAAAAGAGAACCAATACAAGTCACCAGGTATAAATTCAAATCCGTATGCCAAAAAGCCATAATTGCTTGACAGAATAACCGAGAGACTGATCTGTAAAAAGAGACCTACCATGAGAATCTATGCGGTTATGTGAGTTGCATCAGG
>JAJFTV010000002.1 GCA_021372725.1 Chloroflexota bacterium
GTAAACATTCGCGTTGTTACGGGTGGACTGGCAATGTTCCTGCTTGTCGTTTTGATTGGCATTACATTGTTTGCCAGGAAGCTGCCTTATGAAAAATGGCGGCTTACCCATAGGGTTATGCTCCCCCTTTACATCATCGCACTGCTCCATGTGAATCTCTCCAGCCATATCTCTCTTTTCCAGTTCTCTTTATTGAGTGTATGGGTATGGTTAACCGCTTTGATCGGGATCCTGTCTGCCGTTTACGTTATTTTCTTCTACCAGAAGACCAGCTTTAAATATAAGGGGAGGGTTACAAACGTCACCAAATTGAGTTCGAACGTACTCGAATGGGAAATTACCCTTTCAAAACCAATTAACTATCTAAGAGGACAATTTGTCTTTATCAAGGTTTTTCAGAAGGGATTCGAAACTGCGCCGCACCCCTTTTCAATTTCAGGCGGCGATGGGAAAAAGATCCGGTTGACGACAAAAGTCTCGGGGGATTTCACCAGGCAGCTTTACGATTCACTCGAACTGAATACCGAAGTAGCATTGGAAGGACCGTATGGCTTTATGGATTTCAGCTGCGGAAAGAAGAAACAGCTTTGGGTTGCCGGTGGAATTGGCATCACACCCTTCATTGCATACCTGCGGGAAGACCATCCAGACCAGCAGATTGACATGTACTATTCGTACATGGGTCCGGATGCAGGAATTTATAAGGAGGTTATTGACGCGTATCAAAAGAGAAACAAATCCTTCCAGGTTCATTTCGTCGATACGTCAGTCATGCCTTTTCTGACGTTTGACGGTTATACCTTAACCAGTGACACAGACGTTTTTATGTGCGGTCCTGAAAAGATGATCAAGAGTTATGCCAAATATTTCCGGCAAAATAACAAGAATGCCAATCTCACTTATGAGGCGTTTAAATTGAGGTGATTTACATCTCTCCTGAACCGAAATCACTGTAATGCAGTTGACTGACAAAACCGCCATATCGGCGGTTTTGCGTTTGAAAAAGGGAGAGAACGAATCAAGAATCGAGCTCATGTAGTATACAGACTGTTGTTGAAATCTTGACGGTCAGAGAAGGATGGCCATCACTTTCTTCATCAAAGTTATCACTTGTTTATTGTTATAATCTATTTAATATGACCCCTCAACCAAAGCCCGCAGACGAGGTAAAGATTGCCGCCCTGTTCGACCAGCTCAGGCAACCTGCCCGCATTCAGATCATGCTCATCATCCGCGAGCAGCCCGCCTGTGTCTGCCACCTGGTTGCCGCACTGGGGCTGCGCCAGGCTGCCATCTCTCAACACCTGATGGCATTGCGCGAAGCAGGTTGGGTGACCACCAGGCGTGAAAGCCGAAATATCTATTACAGTCTTTCAGATAAAAGGCTCGTAAATCTTATCGAACAGGGCGCGTTAATTGCAGATATATCGTTCAGCGAGATGGAAAAGATTTCACGCCGACCGTTGGAAAATTGCCCCTGCCCGCAGTGCCATCCCGAACTTCCGCCTGAGTATTCCTGTAAATCGGTACCAACGGGATATCAGAAAAAATCCTGATACATCGGAACGATCTAAATGGCGTGTACTCCTCATTGATATTTAGTTCGGTACACTGTATAATATATTCTGAAAAACGAATATTAATTTTTAAATGGAGAGCCAAATGATCATAAAAATATTGGGTAGTGGATGCCCGAACTGCAAGAAGCTGCATGAAAACACGGAACAAGCACTGAAAGAACTTAATCTTGCAGCCACAATTGAAGAAGTAAAGGATATCGACAAGATCATTGATTACGGTGTGATGAAGACCCCTGCCCTGGTCCTTGATGAAAAAGTAAAATCGTCCGGACGGGTGTTGAGCACGGAAGAGATCAAGAAATTACTGGTTTCCTGAGTATGGATATTCTTGATCTCGAAGTTTCGACAATCCAAGGAGGTTATTGTGAGAATGCTGGCAGAGTTTTTCCCTGAATATGCCCAAAAACTAGACGAGATTGACGAACTTTATACCGAAAAGCGTTTCATTGATGAGAAAACCTATCAGTTCATCTGCTTCGCTCTTTCCATCAAAGCCCGATCCAAACCCTGTGTCTTGAAACACTTCAAGGGAGCGTTGGATGCCGGGGCAACCGTCGAGGAGTTGACATATATCCTGGCGTTGGTGATGCGTGAGGCTGCCGGCGCGGATGACTGCTGGACACATGACGTCATTGGGGATTGGAAGGAAATCCTCAGGGGTGATGTCGGCTGTGGTTGCCAAGCATAATTGAGAGATAAAAAAGTCAGGCATATTGCCTGATTTTTCTTCTTATTCCAGAACGGTTATTTTATTCTTGCGCCGGTTGACCAGCCACAAGACGCCCGCCAATACTACCAGCATGGCTGCCAGGTAAAGCACGATCAACCAAAGGCTGGCGCCGTCAATCCAGGCACCATAAAGCAATCCCGCTAAAGTGCTGAAAAGCGCCACCCAGAACACGTAAGTCCAGGCTTTCTTCTTGCCTATAATTGTGGCGGTGATGAGAATACTTTGCAGGCTGAGTTCCGGATCTGCCATCAGGTAGGCCAGCAGAGGACCGCGGTGCATGCCCAGGTTAAGGAACATCTTGGCAATGGGCACTTCCACCAGGGTCGGGAAATACATGAACACACCGAATATCACACCCGCCAGGTTGCCCAACACAGTGTTTTCACCCGCCAGGAACTCGATCCACTCCGGTTTGATTAGCTGCCGGATGACGCCGACAGCGAAGACTCCCACAATGAGCAGGGGGAAGATCTGCTTGATGAAGTGCCAGGATTCCCAGATCCAATCCGTGCGCTCTTCGTTGGTCAGACTCTTGCCTGTCATGATCCCGAGCACCAGCAGGAACAACGCCACCGCGAAGGTCTTACCTGGAATCAGAACATTCAGACCGCCAGCATACGGTTCCATTTTTGTGGAGGCGACCAGAAGGGTAAAAACAATTAAACCAAAAGCCCCCCAGGTCCAGAAATTTGCACCGTCATGGATCTTCTCAAATCCGCGCCAGGCGAACAGTGCGATGATGACCAGCAGCACGATGAGGATCAGCCCCTGGGCGCTGACGCCTTCTTCACCTTTCGCCGGATCAAATGGAACCAGGGTATACAGGGTTTGCTGCAAGGTATCCAACCCCTTGATGGGCAACGAGAACTGGGTATAGGTATTGGTCAAAAAACCCAGTTTCAATGTACCGGAAAGGAGCAGGGCAACCATCACCAATAAAAAGATGGTGCGTCCCTTGTGCATTCCTCCGTGCTGTGAAAAGGCGTCGTCAGCTTTATTTTCACGCGCTGCGTCTTCCTTGCTGAAAATGAGCGCCATGATCATACCAATACCAATACCAAAAGCTAATGAAAGGAATAAGCGTGCGAATGCCAGGTCAGCGCCAATGGCAACGCCGGTGTAAGCAAGTGCCAGGATATTAGCCGCCGGGGCAAAGAACAGGAAGGTGATGGCCGGACCCAGCCCAGCGCCTTTTTTATAGATCCCTGCGAAGAGGGGAACGATGGTACAGGAGCATACTGCCAGCAGGGAACCTGCTGCGGCTGCTGCCGGGTAGGAAATGTATTTGGGGGCTTTACGACCCAGGAAACGCATAATCGATTCGCGTTCGATCAAGGCGGACATTCCACCGGCAATGAAGAAAGCAGGCAGCAGGCATAACAGCACATGCGCTGCCAGGTAAGAGGCCAGGCTGCCCAATCCACCCTGTAAGAATTTAACCAGCAACCCTAAAATGTCCATGTTTAATTTCTCGTTCTTTCCCGGGCAAATATTAATTGTTTGTTATATTCAACAATGTGAATGTAATTATAGCACGATTTCTTTTGCGCCAGCGTTGAATATTTAAAATCAAGCTGGCTACATTGATTAGTAGCCAATTAGAACTATTGACTCTGGAGTGAGATCAGGAAATATGCGCAAGAGCAAGGGATAGAAAAGGAACACAAACAATCGCATTATGACGAACAGCTTAAATTGTTTTACAGAGGAAAAAGATAAAGACGATACCCCGCAGCTTGCTGCGGGGAGGATTCATTTAGCAGTACAAGGAGATTAAAAAGTTGAGCGCCTGTGATGGCGCCCGACTTTTTTATAGAGAATTACTTTGTGGATGATGGAACGGCTTCAACCGCAGATTTGGGTCGATCCAGCCAAAAATTCTTGCGATTAAGATATTTCCCCAACTGCACCAACCCCAGCATGATGGGAACTTCCCAGAATAGTCCCATGGTAGTTCCCAGTGCAGCTAATGAGCCTACCCCATACATCGCAACGGCTGATGCGATGGCAATCTCAAAATGACTGGAGGATCCAATCAAGACCGTGATGATTGCCTCTTTATATTTTAGTTTGAACAGACGGGTGATCAACAAATTATAGGAAACGATAATAACAAAAGACAGAAGCAATGGTATCGACACCAATCCTAATAGATTAAAATTCTTCAATAACACCTGCCCGTTGAGAGAGAATAGGACGATCAGTGTCATCAACAAGGCTGCAATTGAGATTTTTCCAACAATGGGTTTATAGGTGTTAGAAAACCATTCCTCACCCCTATACTTGATGATCAACCTTTTTGAGATGACCCCTGCTATCAATGGAAGTCCGATGAAGACCAAAGCGGAGATCAACAAAACGGTGCGATCGATGGAAATATTCTGAATACCGGTCAATAATGTCACGACCGGTACGTACAGGAACATGATCGTTATTGTGTTCAAACTGGTGTTAACTACATTTTGTTCCTGGTTACCTTCTGCAAGCTTGCCCCATACCAGTACCATGGCGGTGCATGGACTGGAACCCAGCAGGATGATCGCCACCATCAATTGTTCCTGTCCCTTGAGGAACACATGAGCAAGCACCGCTGCCACGATTGGCGCCACTATCCAGTTTGAGATTAGTGTAAGAATGATCGGCTTCGGATGGTCTCTCAGCCTCTTCAATTCAGAAACCTGAAGGTTAAGCAGAGCAGGGTACATCATCAAGAAAAGACAGATACCAATCGGAATTGAAATACCGTGGATCTGCCAGGAGTTGATTGTCTGACCGATACCCGGTACGGTTTGGGAAAGCAGCAAACCAATGCCCATG
>JAJFTV010000001.1 GCA_021372725.1 Chloroflexota bacterium
AGAGGTTGTAAGAAATGCGATTCCTTTAATAAGCCAGGTTATTGATGGATTAATATCTACTGATAAAAGCGCTTTTGCATCCGAGATATAAAAATGAAATTAAATATTGGCGACACGGTCCTCCTCCCATCTAATCAAAAAGCTCGCATTATTTCGCTTGTCAGGCTTTTTGGACTCGAATACGTGGACATATATATCGAACCCTCGGGACCGATAAGACGTGTGTCAATTGATGAATTAAAATCGCCCAATGAGATGCCAGAAGGACTAGCGCAGGATAGTTCCACACCAGCACCGCTATTTCTCTCCACGATTACTGCCCACCATCTCAAAGCTCTACTGACTCAACAAGGACTGCTTTCAGCGGCTAATTTTCGCATTACCCCTCTACCACACCAGATCCTGGCGGTGGATTTTGTACTGGGCAAGTTCCGGCCTCGCGCCATCATTGCTGAAGAGGTTGGTTTGGGTAAGACCATTGAAGCCGCCATGATTTATGAAGAACTCAAATTGCGCCACCAGGCCAAACGCGTGCTGATCATCACCCCTGCCGGCCTCACACGCCAATGGCAGGATGAACTAAAACAGAAGTTCAGCGAATCGTTTGCCTTGATGGACCGCACATTGTTTTCGGCAATGCGTGAGATCCACGGTCAGGATGCCAATTTATGGCTGCAGAGTGAACGGGTCATCACCAGCCTTGACTTTATCAAACCGCAAAAGGTGAGCCCGCTTCTAAATCCGCGGGAACGCCAACGTCGTGAGAGTCACAATCGTGAAGTGTTTGATAATCTGATCGCAGCCAATTGGGATATGGTTATCATTGATGAAGCCCATAAACTGAGCAAAGAAGTGGATGGTAGTGAAACCGCCCGGTACAAAATTGGTGAAGCACTGGCCGCAGCCGTACCGGTTTTCCTGCTGTTAACCGCCACACCGCACCAGGGCAAACCGGGAAAGTTTTTGCATCTGCTTAACCTGGTCGACCCTTACGGTTTTACCCGGGTTGAAGACTTGCACCCGGATAAAGTCCGGGACGTAGTCTGGCGCACAAGTAAACGGGCCGCGGTCGATAGCCAGAAAAAGCCACTCTTTAAGCAGCGCATCACCGATATATATCCAGTAGACCCTTCCCGCCCAGAGTTTGAATTGGAACGCAAATTATATGATGAAGTCAGTGCTTATGTCAGCGACAATTATAACCGGGCGCTGGGACGCAATGACCGCGCCTTCACCTTTTTAATGATCCTCTTCCAACGCATGTTAACCAGCAGCACCCAGGCAATTGCCGATTCCTTGGATAAACGTCTGAAAAAGCTAAGCGGCTGGCAGGAGAACCTGGGGAAATCCGATACCAATGGCAGCAGTAATGGTGATTTTGACGAAGAAAAAGCCGAAGACGAGGATGCCCAGGAACTGTTAAATGAGTTGATTGACGTGACTGGTGTGGTTAACAATCTGGAACTGGGGCGTGAAATCGAAATTCTAAAACGCCTTTTGGATCTGGCTCGAAGGGTGCTGAAAGGCAGCGACTCGAAAATGGTTGCCCTGCTTGACATTATTGATGAAATTCGTCGGCGGGAAGGTCCCACGACCAAATTCCTGGTGTTCACCGAATTTGTTTCCACTCAAACCGTTTTGCGCAAAATGCTTGAGGGTCTGGGATATAAGCTGGTTTGCATTAACGGCGGTATGAACATGGATGAGCGCATTATTGCCCGCCAGGAATTCAGCGCCGATGCCCAGTTTATGATCTCTACTGATGCCGGCGGCGAAGGCGTTAACCTTCAATTTTGCCATGTGATGGTGAATTATGATTTACCCTGGAACCCTGCCAAACTTGAGCAACGCATTGGCCGTCTGGATCGTATTGGTCAGGAGCATAATGTTCTGGTAATCAATTTACTGACTCAGGGAACAGTTGAACAGCGCGTGCGTGAAGTGCTTGAATCCAAGCTGGCTATTATCCGCAAACAATACGGTGAAGATAAACTGGCTGATATTCTCTCCACCTTACAAGAAGAATTCCGTTTTGATAAATTATTCATTGAGGCTTTGGCTAAACGGGAGGCCGAAGCGGTAGAACTTGAATCCATTGGTGATCAAATTTATAATCGTGCCCGTCAAATTCTAGATCAAGATGATTTATTGCTACCACATGCACAAGCTGAAATTGATCAATACCAGAAACGGTTAGTCGAAATTGCTCCCAACCAAATCCGCTCACTCCTGACTGGCTATCTTCTGGCGCATGGGGAAAAGTTGACTGAATACAGCCGTCGGCAAGGGGTATTTTAC
>JAJFTV010000024.1 GCA_021372725.1 Chloroflexota bacterium
ACGCTGTTAGAAAAATATTTTACGATTAGAAACCGTATTACATGGGAACGTGAAAAAGGTAGAGGTGCGAAAGCCAATTGGAAAAATTCTTCTGAGGATATTTGGTTTGCAACAGTAGGGGATAAATATACATTTAATATCGATGATGTTAAACTTAAAAGGCGGGTTATAGCCCCTTACGTAAATGACGAAGGCGCTCCAAAAGACTGGGAATCAACAGATGATGGTAACTTTCGTCTTACACATCCGTCTAATATTTGGACAGATCTGACAGTACCTTTTTGGTCAATGTCAGAAAATACTGACCACCCTACACAAAAGCCCGAAAAACTGTTGGCAAAAATAATTTTAGCCAGCAGTAATGTTGGAGATTTTATTTTAGACCCATTTTTAGGTTCTGGAACTACGTCGGTAGTCGCTAAAAAGCTCGGCAGATATTACTGCGGCATAGAAAAAGATAAAACCTATTGTTGTTTGGCAGAAAAACGGCTTGAATTGGCGGATTTCGACAAATCTATACAGGGATATGATGAAGGCGTTTTTTTTGAGAGAAACACAGGTTTAAATCTGAACAAATCTAAAAAGAAATCTAATCCTGTTCAGGAAAATATGTTTTTTCCTGTTATCCCGACCAACCACAGGAGATAACGACAATGCCAACACCGCAGGAACTTGAACGCACAGTTCGTGATGATTTCGGCAAAGCGCTTTGGGAAATTTTTAACAAGTATAAAGTATTGACGATAAGTACAAATTGGCAAGTTCTTGATAAAACTTATGGCGAAGTTGGGGGAAGATTTTTAGAGGATTTTCTACTTTCAGAGTTAAAGGCAAGTATTGATCAAATACAAAAATACCATATTGTTGACGCTTATGCACCTAATGGACGGCGTACTATGGAGGACGTTATTGCAGAGTGGGAAGTGCCAGATGTTCCTCGCCAAAGATTACTGATAAGTCTCAAGGGACATAGAGCAGGCAGTGCATCTAATCCAAATCTTGTATCTCTGAAAAAAGCAATAACGTTTTATGCAAACCACCCTGCAAACAGCCATTTTCTCCTTGTAGTGCTGCATTACTTACCAGAAAGAATCACGCAAGATGGTTTTCACATGTATATTCAAGAAATTGGGGTATATCACTTGAAAGATTTGCAGGAACACCATTTCAGTTTGCAGACCGTTGGTTCAGGTGGTCAATTTCTACTAAGTGGTATAGATAATATTCAGGAAACGTATAAGACACCTCATGAGTTCTATAACATACTTCTTCAAAAAGAAACTACTTGGATAGAAAGAAAACATAAAAAATAAGAACGCCTCATCGCTGACCCAACAGACGGACGTAGTGCCTCAAAGTAAAATGATATGGAAAAAATGGTGCCTTTCAAAGAGAACGCACTGATTTTCAGATGAATGATTACCTTCCGTCCAGACAAAATAGCTCACAATCTCAAAAGGCGGAAGAACGCTTGCAGTCAAACCTACAGCCTTCGTTCATCCACCCCGACCGCACTTTCGATGCCAGCCAATTTTTCGGGTTATCTTTGTTACCCATGTTATTCATGTTGTTCCTCCTCATCCGGGTAAATAAAAATATCTTCAATTCTCATACCAAAGACACGTGCCAACCGAAAGGCCAGCAAAATGGACGGGTTGTACCGCCCGTTTGCCAATGAAATGATCGTCTGGCGGGATACATCCACCTTGTCTGCCAATTCTTGCTGCGTCCAGCCATTCCGGATGCGCAGTTCTTCCAATCGATTTTTCATAATGTCTCCTATGTAAAGCTTACTTTACATATTATAACAATAATACACTCTAAATGTCAAGTCGGCTTGACATTTAGAGTGTACGGCATACATCAAGTATCCTTCGCGATCCATGCCAGTTTTCTGGATTTTTGAAGAGCGATTGGACGATTTATATTTATTGGTGATTCACTGACCGGTGGCCGATGAAACAAGCGTCACAGTATCCAGTATCTTTGTAACACAACGGCCGTCTGTCATACCCGATCAATATTAAACTCAAAATCACTGGCCTAAACCAGTCCTGTGTCAAGGATGCCGGGGATGACAGAATCCTCTGTCATCCAGAATCGACGAATGATGAGCTAGAAACCTTCGAGCAGATTCCCCAGTGCCAAAACGATAAAACCTATCAAAACCAGCCAAAATGCAAAACCCGCAAGTACGGGAACGCCCAAGGCACCTAGCAGGCCAAGTACTGCCAGGAGTACTGAAATCCAAAACGTCATATTCTTTGGTTTGCTGAGTTTCATTTATTCCTCCCAATAAAACTGTGGCTCCAGATTCGATATGCAACAAATATTCAGGATGTTCACTGATGCTCCCGCATCTACCTGACATGTTTAATTATCCGTCGGTTTATGGAAATGTCAAACGGAAATCCGTGATCAATTCACCTGATCTTTTTAATGGAACTATCCCTCAGCCTGCTGGTCTCTTTTCGAAGGCCCATGGCTGCTGATATTAAGAATGGTGCTGATGATAAATAATACCGCATAACCATACCAAAGCGGTTTCCATATCAGCGCCAGCGGCCACCAGTAGAACATTTCTACAGCCAAATACAACAATACATACGGAGCAAAGTAAGGCCAGCGGATCGGATTCCGCCATTGAATATCCAGCTTGTATTCAACCGCATACCCAAATACCGCCCAAACGAGGTAGATGAAACCACCTATCCAAAACGACCAGGGTTTGCCTCCGGCCAGGATCTGAATGCTTACCGCCACGGCAGCCAGGCTTAGCCAATAGACAAACACTCCGTATCGCAGAGCCAGTTCAAATCGCCATTTTCGTAATGCAAAGTGAATGATCAGAATAATCTGAAACAAGAAGGCTGTTACGACAAACAATGTATCCAAATGATCGAGTCCGGACATATTTCAAAACCCAATTTCTTCCAGAGGGGATTATTCTCCTAAAACTTGAATTTAATGCAGACGCGGATCCAGCGCATCGCGCATGCCATCACCCAGCAAGTTGAAACCCAGCACCGTGATCATGATGGCAACACCTGGGAAAATAACCAGATGGGGTGCGGTGAAAATACTATTCTTTTCCTCACCCAGCATCAAACCCCATTCCGGTGTGGGTGGTTCAGCCCCCAAACCCAGGAAGGAAAGAGCAGCGGCATCCAGAATCGCAGTGGCTATACCCAGTGTTCCACGCACAATCAACGGCGTCAGCGCATTGGGCAGGATACGATTAAACAGGATTCCAAGCTGCGATGCACCCAAAGCGCGTGAAGCGGAGACATAATCCAGTTCTTTAATCGACAGGATGCTTGCACGTACCAGCCTGGCATAGACTGGAATCGACACAATACCAATGGCCAGCAGGGCATTGATCAAACCCGTACCCAATACGCTGACAATGGCGATCGCCAGCAGCAGGCTTGGAAACGCCATCAGCACATCCATCGACCGCATGATAATATTATCCACCCAGCCGCCGAAAAATCCGGCCAGTGAACCCAGTAATACACCGATGATAATGGCGAAAGATATTGTCGCCAAACCAATTTGCAGTGATAGCCGCGAGCCATATATCACCCGTGAGAACAGGTCACGGCTGTTTCCGTCGATGCCAAAGATATGTTCCTCCTGATCAGCAGGGCAGCCTAACAGATGAACACAGGGCGCAGAGCGCCGGGTGGTAGTTTTCAACAGTTTTTCAGGCGGGTAGGGAGCAATCACATCAGCAAAGATGGCAATTAGAACCATCGACCCAAGCAAAATCATACCAATCTGCGCAGAACGGTGATGTAAAAGACGCTTTAGAGCTTCAACGAAAGGTGAACGGCGTTCATAAATTGTTTCATTATTAATAGTAATAATTTTATTTTCGCTCATAGGTGTCATCATTATTCCAACCGAATTCTCGGGTCAAGATAAGCGTAAGATATATCAACAACCAAATTTACAATAATGAAGATCAGTGCCACCATGATCGTAAAACCCTGAACCACAGGGTAATCACGTGATAGTATCGCCGCCACCAATGACGTGCCCACGCCGGGTAGAGCAAACACGGTCTCTGTCAATACTGCGCCGGAGAGCAGTGAGCCAAATTCCAGCCCGATGGTGGTTACAATGGGTATCCAGGCATTTCGCATGGCATGGTGGCGGATAACCAGGTTTTCCGTCAGTCCTTTTGCGCGCGCAGCACGAATGTAATCCTGACCCAACACTTCAAGCAGGCTGGAGCGTGTCATACGGGCAATGACACACAAGGGGATGGTACCCACTGCCAGAGAGGGCAGGATAAGATGCCAGAGGGCATCCTTGAAAATAGCCCAGTTTCCGGTAACCAGCGAGTTAAACAATACGCTGTTGGACAAAAGCGAGATCACAAACTTCGGAAAACCTGTCAGATCCTGTAAACCCCATACCTCAAACAATGAAATGACACTGATGCCGGCGGAAAGACGCCCGGAAGGAGGAATAAAGAATGGGGTATTCTTTAACAACAGGGCAAAAATATAAGCCAGCATCATCCCCAGCCAGAAAACCGGCATCGATACCCCGGTGTTGGCAATCAGCATTGTCAGCACGTCTACAAATGAGTTACGGTTAAGCGCGGCAATAATACCCAACGTAATGCCGACCACCGTAGCAAATATCATCGCACAAAAAGCCAGCTCGATGGTCATGGGTAAACGTTCGGCGACAATATCCAGTACAGGTCGTCCAAAGCGGATGGATGTTCCAAAATCACCTTTGGCAATATTGGCAACATAACGAAAAAACTGAACAAATAGATTGTCGTTCAAGCCGTAACGTTCGCGGAATAATTCACATTTCTCCGGTGTTGCCCTTTCACCCAACATGGCAACACACGGATCTCCAGGTATGAATCGGACAATGAGGAAAACGACCAGAAGCATGCCCAGTAAAACAGGTAGCAACAACATTAATCTTCGGGCAATAAATTGCAGCATTTGTCTATAAATACCCTTTTTATGAGATTGGAGTGTGCCGATAAAACCGGCACACTCCCGATTTTAATTCAGTGTACTAAACTTCATTCAGCATGCAGGAATTTTCCAAAAGCGGTGATGAAGTATTCAAAGGAACCGGTGCGTCCCACATGGTTGGGATTCGTGGCATCCCACATGGCGCCATAGAAGGCAACCACATCATTTGCCTCAAATGCTGCACCGTTGTGAAATTTCACACCCTCGCGCAGATGAAATATATATTCCGTAGCGTCAGAATTGACATCCCAACTGGTTGCCAGGTCTGGATGGATGCCGTCCAATTGGGCTTCTGTCAGATCGTTAAACATCTGACCCCATATACCCAGGGATTCGCCGTCGGTCTCGTCCCAGGCAAATATCGCACCAGGCTCAGCATTTTGCATGAAGACAAACTGGTCGGTGCCGTTACCCATTCGGTAGAACTTGGACATACCGAACGGGCTGGCATAGGCGTCTACAACAGTTGATTTAAAGCCCATTGCAGAGCCACCATGAGCAATCGGAACAACCGGCACGTCATCCTTGAGCATCTGGTTAACCTGGTCATACAGCTTCTGCCGTTCGACTGGATCCGCAATCTTGCCAGCTTGAAGCTGCAAATCAATCATATCCATGTCAGGCGTACCAAAGTCTTTCGAGGTTGGATAAAAATGGACATCAAACCAGTTGGTCGCGTCAGTAAAGTCACCAGACCAACCAAGCAGAAACAACGGTAGTTCCCCATTGCTGACAGCGTCAAGGAAAGCAGTGGATTCCATCTGGTTGATCCTTGCAGTAATGCCCACTTCAGCCAGTTGTCCCTGTATTTCCTGTGTTACCTTATCTGGCAGTGGCAGATAGGGGCGCACAGCCATACGGAATGAAATGGTAGTTTCAAACCCGTTCGGGAAACCGGCTTCAGCCAGCAGGGCTTTGGCAGCTTCCGGATCGTAATCGTACCATTTCATGTCTTCGCTATGGCCGGGGAAGACAAGGCTCGGTGTAAACTGATCGGCAATCGAAGAACCGGCAGGGTAGTAGTTGTCGAGAATACGCTGTTTATCAATTGCCATACCAACTGCCCGGCGAACCAGAACATTGTCAAATGGAGGGATGGTGTTGTTCATCCCCAGATACATGATGTTAAATGCCGGTCGTTCGACAATCTGAATTTCCGGGTCATCTTTCACGGCGGCTATATCTTCCGGTGAAAGGTTGTCGATGCCATCCACAGTTCCAGCCTGCAGTTCCAGCAGGCGCTGGGCTGACTGGTCTGACCAGCGAATGATGAGTGTCTTGGCTTTGGCTTTCTCGCCCCAGTAGTTCGGGTTCATTTCAAGGGTGACATGGTCGCCCTTAACCCATTCTCTGAACATATAGGGCCCTGTGCCGTTGGGATCTTCACTCAATTTAACACTATCGCCACCGTATTTATCCAGGTCAGCCGAATCGGCAATGCCGAACAGGCTTACTTTGCCGGGCAGAGCCGGGTCAGGATAGCAGAGGGTGAATTTGACGGTCAATTCATCCACTGCTTCGAGTGCTTTGATCTCTCCACCATAATCGCAGCTTTCGGCTTCCAGTTTCATCGGTTCAAAAGGCACTTCTGCTACAACAGCCTCACTCGCCGCAGGGGCTTCTTCGGCACCTTCTGTGTTTGCCGGGGTTCCTTGAGCCGCAGGCTGACAGGCAGAAAACATGAAACTGAACAGCAAAACCATCGTTAAAAGAATACACATTCTGTTTCGATTCATACGACCCTCCTTTTCAATTTTACAAATGAAATATTTGGTGAAATCCGGCTCGTTTCATTATGAACCTTTTTAACCATTTGTCAATAGTATTTCGTCAAACATGATTCAATGATTTCATTTTTAAGTAACGGAATACTTTAAGCTCTGTCAAAGTAAAAAAGTACTGGTTGCAAATGTTAGATTGAGTTTTGACAGAGCAATAGGTTGTTATTTTCGGATATGAGATAGAAATTCAGAATGCATTATCAAAACCGATGCAAAATCCCAGGCTTGTAAAAAGGTAAGGTGGCTTCCAGATGGATTACCGGTTCGAAGTGGTTCCAATTACTTGACATTTCCAACCATCAAACCGGAAAGCAACAGGGGGGCTCATACATACTGAGCCCCCCCTGCAAAACCTGCTAAATCGGGCTACTCGGCATTGATGAAATTACCAAACAGAGCGCCGAAGTACTCGAAACTGCCGGTGCGGCCAACATGATTGGGGCTCTTTGCATCCCACTGTGAGACAAAGGTGGCGACGACGTCATTGGCATCCAGGGTTGCACCATTGTGGAACTGCACACCCTGGCGCAGGGTGAATGTCCAGACAGTAGCGTCTTCGTTTGCTTCCCATTCCACAGCCAGAGCAGGAATAAGTTCAGCAGTACCGGGGGCGAACATGAGCAGCGGTTGATAGATCTGGCTGCAGGCACGGTTGGTCTCGTCATCCGTTTCATCAGGGCAGACCAGTACAGCCGGTTCTGCACCCTGCATCCAAACCAGTTGATCCGTTCCATTGCTCATCACAGAGAATACTTCCTTGTTCAATGGGCTGGCATGCGCGCCTTCAACATTCGTCCTGAAAACAGTTGCTGAAGTTCCATGTGCAAGCGGAATTAACGGTATTGTGTCCTTAATCATCTGATTGGCCACCTGATAATGAGCCTGGCGCTGATCTGGATCGGAGAGCCGGGCTGCTGCAATGACTTCGTCGTAAAGTGCTTGATCTACGGTGCCAAAGCTTACCTTGGTCGGATTGCCAAAATTGTAATTGAACGTATCAGCGGGGTCAGGATAGTCCATGTTTCCACCGAGCAGGTAGAGACCTTCCTTCCCGGAAGCCACAGAATCCAGGAAAGCCGTCGATTCCATCTGGTTGATTTTTACTGTTACACCAATTTCAGCCAACTGTCCCTGAACTTCCTGGGCTACTTTGTCAGGCAAGGGCATGTAAGTGCGTGCCACATTGCGATAGGAAAGGGTGACTTCCAATCCGTCAGCGTAACCGGCCTCTGCCAGCAGAGCTTTGGCCGCTTCGGGATCATACTCGTACCATAAGATGTCGGGGCTGGTCCCTGGAGTAATTAAGGGAGAAAGCACACCATTAGCAACCAGGGTACCTTTTGGGTAATAGTTATCGACAATGCGCTGGCGGTCAATCGCCATGGCAAATGCCTGCCGAACTTTTACGTTATCAAACGGAGCTATTGTGTTATTAAAGCCAATGTAGCCCGTGTTCAGACCAGAGCGCGGTAACAACGCAAGGTTTGTGTCAGCTTCAATTGCTGCAAAATCATCCGGTGTGGGGTTGTCAATGCCATCCACAGTTCCGGATTGGATTTCCAGTAAACGCTGTGAAGGCTCTGCTGACCAGCGGAAAACCAGGGTCTTGGTTTTGGCAGGATCGCCCCAATAATTGGGATTGGCTTCAAAGGTAATATGATCACCCTGCACCCATTCTTTCAGCATATAGGGGCCGGTACCGTTGGGGGTTGCATTCATCTTCATCGAATCCCCATTGTTGGCATCCAAAAAGTCCTTATCCTGGATATAGAAAGCTGGAATCGGTACCTTGGCAGCAAAAGCCGCATCAGGTGCGCAGAGGGTGAAGGTTACAGTATACTCATCCACTGATTCGATGGATTTAAACTCACCACCATAATCACAATTCGGGGCTTCAACCTTCCAGGGTTCAAAAGCGGCAGGAGCTTCAGCAGCAGGAGCCTCGGTGGCAGCTTCTACGGGCGCTTCTGTAGCGACTGCCTCAGTGGGCTGTACTGCCTCAGTCGCAGCGGGCTGGCAGGCTGTCAACCCAAAACTGAGCAGCAAAGTAACAGATAACATCACATAGAACAAATTCTTCTTCATCTTCTCTTTCCTTTTTTTATTGCGTGTTTTGAATGGAAAACAACGGACTACTTAAGGAAAGAATTATCAACCTGAAAATCTAATTCTGTCAATAGAAAAATTAATAAAAAAAGTGAGGGTACCAGGAATTCTTGACTCATTTACCGAAATCAGAAGGTTTCAGATGCCGGTTAATAACAGGCAAGTCAATCGTTCCGGAATAATTTGATCAGGTGGCTTGACAGCTTATGGGTTGGTTGCAATATTTGCTCAATCTGAAACACACGCTTTATTTATCCTATTTGAATCCGGTTATAATAAAAGAGGATAGATAACGGGAACTAAATTGAGTTATCCAACGTCTAGTATTATATGGATAGAACTGACCGTATATTTGTTCAATGGAGGTTTACATGAAAAAATTAAGTCTTGCTTTTACTGTTGCACTTCTGATTTCCGGGCTCTTTATCAGCCAGGTATCCGCCGCGACATCACCATCCGCAATGGCAACCGGGGCATGCGGCAGCACTTACACCGTAGTGGGGGGTGATAATCTTACAAAAATTGCCGCCAGATGTGGAACGACGATTTCGGACATCCTGTATTACAACCCGTCGATCGTAAATGCCAATCTGATCTATGTCGGGCAGGTTCTTAAACTGTCAGGAACCACGACTAACACAGGCGATGGTACGACCTATTCCGGAAACGCCTACATCACGGTGTCAGCCACAACCGCTGAACCTGGGGATAAGATCGTTGTCAAGGCCTACAACTTCCCCAAAAATGCGAGTATTGACTTCCGTGTTGGCAAGAAGGGGCAGACCTACAAGGTAGTTTATGATGGTACGACCGATTCAAGCGGCTATGCCAAAAAGACCATTACCATTCCCTCTTCCGCATCAGAAGGACAGACCTGGGTGGTAAAGGTACTGACCACCGACCGGGTTAAAGTGGTTTCAATCACTTCTTCTTCCATATACATCAACTACGATGGCGGTGGTGGTGATGAGGATTACCCGGATGCTTCGGTAACACTTTCGAAATATTCCGTGAGTGCCGGGGGAAATATCGTCGTCTACGTTAATGATTTCCCCGACGATGAAGACATCGATTACTGCGTCAGGAAGAAAGACAGCTCAACCTGTAAGGTGATCTATGATGGCCATACCGATAGTGACGGCTACGACTCAATAACCGTCACCATACCCTCTGGCGCAGCATCAGGCTCTTATTGGGTTGTGCAAGTGAAAACAACCAATCTGAAAGATACAGTCCTGGCTGTCTCATCCAAGATTACCATCAAATAAGACTTTTCCATAAAGGAACCAATTTCATCAGAAAAAGCCTGGGATTGTCCCAAAAGTCAAAATCAATCCCTGGAATGATAAAAAGAAACGGCGTAGAGAATCATTTTGTCACCCCACCCCTGTATCCCTGCCCCGACGAGGGGCGGGGATTTTTATCTTTTTGGGATTTTTTAGCCGTAAGAACGGCTAAAAAATCCCAAAACAGTTTTCTCCCCCTTCCGCCGGGAGGGTGGTGGGTCAAACAGAGCGTAAGCTGTTCAACCCTCATTCCTATCCATTTTGGACATCCTGCGCATCAGTTTTCAAGGGATGCCGGTCGTCTGAACAAATCCCTTGGCAAAATTATCCCGCCAACCACTTACGCTTTCTTATTCTTTTTTTGTTTTTCCGCTGTCTTATCCAGGTTTTCCTTGACCCGAAACTTTACAATCTGGCTGATCAAATCATACGGTATAGGCTGATGCAGAGAAAACCTTAGTGTCCCTTTTGATTCTTTATAAGCAGATAGCTCTGTTTCGAATTTCTCAATTCCGCCGGATGTGGGATAAATACCGATATGATTCTTATAGGCAGCAAAATGGATCAAATTACCATTCAAATAAAATGTGGGTATCTGATAACTTATTTTTTCCTCTGCTTCAGGTGCAGCGGTTTTGATAACTTCACGGATTTCCCTCAGAGTTTTTTGTACTTCCGCAGGAAAACCTGCAATGTACTCATCTATTGAGGATGGCGGTTTTTTATGGCCTTGCATCCTGTCTCCAATTCTTCGAGGTTTTTCTGGTATAAACCCCCAAAACCAGTCAGCCAGATCCTTCAACGATATACAACCGAATAGCGTGGGGTTCGTTTCCCTTGCAAAATATATTCATTTTGTATTGATTCCTCTTGTGAGACATTGCAACCAGGATCGCATTGTGTATAAAATTACACTGTCATTCCGGTTTATCGATTTTTGATCGTTTTTTCCACATGTCAAGAAGCGCAAGAAGTACCCCGATTCCCATCAAACCATAGCCGGCCGGCCGATCCTCCCCGGCAAATAAACCGGCCAGAACAAAACCAAAAGCGAGACCGGCAAATGGAGAAAGCCGCTTTTCTTTTCTGTTTTTCCAAACAAAGAATTCCAGAATGGCGATTACAGCTAAAGATACAATAGACAAAGCAATGTAAACAATTGCGGCATTCACAGGAACTCCTTTCGCTCACTCCACCCTTTTACAAATCGATGAACTCATTATACAAGAAATTATCTTATATATGAGAACTATTTTTCATATATCTGGTGTGTTATGATCATTACAATCAGCTTTTCTTAATCGGGGTATAACATCAAATGAACGCAAAATCAGAAAAATTACTTGAAACAGCTCTGCTATTCAACTCAGCCAGCGAGATCGAAAGAATTTGCAATTTCATCCACAGTGAGGTGAAACGGAGAGGTGTTCGCGGGGTGGTGATTGGACTGAGCGGTGGTTTGGATTCCACCACCTGTGCCTATTTATGTGCCCGCTGCCTGCCTGCTGATCAGATTCACCTGTTCAGCCTGCCGGAACGTGATAGCAGTTCCGTAACGCACAGTCATGCGCAAATGGTGGCCCGTGCACTCGGCCTGCCGCTCGAAGAGAAAAACCTGTCCGATATATTCAACCAGTTGGGATTGTACGATCAGGTGTCCCCTGAGCTGGCAAAGAACCGTCCGGTTCTGGAGCGAGCGATCGGAATTCTACGCTGGCTGAGCGGATCACCGGCACTTTATCCCTGGGCCCAGGAATATGCCTTCAGCAGACGGCACGGTTTTTTGGGGTGGATTTTACGCCGTAAACTATGGACTTATGCCGCAACCACAGAAAAGTTCATCTTTGGTAAAGTTCGTACCCGTATGCTTGTGCTTTCCACAAAGGCAATGCAGATGGATTGCCTGATGGTTTGCACCACCGACCGTTCGGAATGGTCAGTCGGTTTTTACGACCCCCACGGTGATGGTGTGGGGGACATCGCTCCGCTGTGTCACCTGTACAAGACACAAATCCGCGAGCTGGCACGTGCGCTGGGTGTGGCGGATGAAATCCTCCAGCAGCCTTCCTCCGGTGATCTGGCCGCCGGCTTGCCCAACGAGATTGCCATTGGCCTGTCTTATGAGCAGTTGGACCGGGTGCTGGCAGGAATGTCGCTGGGAATGGAGGATGCCGAGATCGCAGCAGAGGCGGGTGTTAAAAACTCCGTTGTGAAATCCATCCGGGCTGCCTGCAAATTGGCAGATGAGCGACGCAGCATGCCCATCGGAATCAAGGCTGGCAGATAAGAAAACCCGTAAGGAGAAATAAATTATTCACAGTCTCCCTATAAAGCAAAGAAACCTGGGATCCAACGTATATAATCGCCGCCGGCTTTTATCAAGATGGACCCAGTTGGAATTTGTACCATGGCTCAACTTGATAATTGGTGAAGCGGCGGATCTCGACTGAATCAGGGAAATCTTTATAAAGACCTTTTACTTCCAAAATCACATTGGGCGTAGATCGAAGCGGGTTAAGTATCCACTGTGTTTTCTCAGCAATCACCGCCTGGTTATCAAAGAGAAACGTCCCAAGCGTTTCATTCGCCTGGCCAAAAACAACCACATCATTTGTCCGGTTCTGAATCAACATGGATAACTGGACCCGGTCACTGTAACGGAGCAACTGCTGCGGCAGAATGGTGATGCCATTCACCGTTTGAGCGCTGATATCCAAAGAGCGGAAATCAATCAGATTATTCCAATTGTATAACCAGGCTCCATTCTCCAATCGCATCGGCCATAGTTCATCCTTCGTTTCCGGTGCGGCAGCAGCCGTGGGGGTGGACGTGGGCACAGCCTTATTTGCGTTCGCAGCACCGCTCAGAGCTTCGTTCTTTACAGAATAGGTAACATGTACCAGTATGGTTTGCGCATCAAACATCTGGGTATCAAGAATCTCCAGGTTTGTCCAATGAAACCCTTCATTGGTTTGTACTTGCAGCACAGAAGCCGCATCACCGCGTGTCATCTGAAAAACCATCAGGCTAAAACGAGAGAGCAAGTCAGCAGCTCCTTCTGCGTCTCCGTCAGCAACTTTTTCGAAGTAGGCGCGAGCGCTTTGCTCAGCCTGGCTTGATTGCACCTGTGCAGGATTCTGCGTGGGTATCTGCGTTGAGGTTGCTGTGATCGTATTTTCAGTTGGTGGCGTTACCGATGCTTCATTAACAACATCCAGGGTAGGTGTTATTTTCTCCTCGATACTGATAGTGGAATCGGCTGAAACTGGCGGTGTCTGACAGGATGACAGCATCATTAATACACCCAGAAACAGCACGGAAATCATCAGGTTATATTTTCTTTCAATTTTCATTTCCATCTCTCCCATTTTGTAATGAATGGTTTTATGTATTTCTCAAATGACAATATTTGTGAAAAAATCATCGTCAGGTTTTTTTCGGTACAAAATTGCTCCATACAAATAGTTATTCGTATCGTAGAGCTTCCACAGGTTGCAGGTTGGCAGCCCGATTGGCCGGATAAATACCAAAAATTAACCCAACCGCCATTGAGAAAAGGGTTGCCAACAAAACAGAGCTCGTGGTTATGCTGGGATTTATGGGCGTACCGCTGGCAGCCGCAATGGAACCAATCAGCCCTGTCAGTCCCCAGGCCAACAGAATTCCGATCAAACCACCGAGAAAACTAAGCAGGATCGATTCCGTTAAGAACTGCGTAAGAATATCCCGTTTTCGAGCCCCAACGGCTTTACGCAAGCCAATCTCTCTCGTGCGCTCGGTGACAGAAACCAGCATAATATTCATAATGCCGATCCCGCCTACCAGCAGAGAAATCCCAGCAATGGCACCCAAAAAAATCGTCAAAACACCTGTAATCGATTCTGCAATGTTGAGGATGGAATCCTGGGAAAACAGCATGAAGTCATCCTCACCCGCTTCGATACGGTGGCGGATGCGTAAAATTTGTGAAATCTCATCCATCGCGGATGCAACACTCGTGGAATTGACTGCCTGCACCTGGATGCTATCAACACTGTCGGGATTGTCACGGTGGAAAAGCCTTTTTTGTGCAGTGGTCAGCGGTACCAGAATGCGGTTATCCTGGCTTCCAAAACTTGAGCCGCCTTTCGTGGACAAGACACCAATCACACGAAAAGGAGTTCCGTCAATTCGGATGGTTTCACCCGTCACACCAACCGACCGGCCGAACAACTTTTCAGCAGTATCCGTTCCTATCAGGGCTACAGCCGATCGGGCGAGGACTTGGTCCTCTGTAATAAATTCACCCTCGGAGACGGTATCATTGGCAACAGTAGCATAAGATTCTGTAACGCCGGTAATACTGACTTGGGTATATTCCTTTCCTGCAGATACTTCCAGGCTTCCTGACAACAAAGGCGCAACCGCCAGTACGGAAGGCGCCGCCAATTGGTCAGCCAGTGCATCGGCATCAGACAGGGTAAGCGGTTTGACATTACGCACATCCGACTGTTGGTTGCCAGAGGAAATGTAGATTAAGTTGGTACCGATCCCCGCAATCTGGTCGGTGACCGAATTTTGAACTCCAGCGCCAATCGCCAGTAAAGCAATGACGGCTGCGACACCGATCACAATCCCAAGCATCGTCAAACCGGAGCGTAATTTATTGGTTGTCAAACTTTCCAAGGCTTCTTTTATGGTTTGGAGCAAGCTCATACATTCTCCTCGACGATCAGTCCATCCTTCAATCGGATGGTACGTTGCGTCATCCCGCCAATGCGCGGATCATGTGTCACCAAAATCAAGGTTGTACCTCGTTCGCGGTTCATCATTAACATCAAGTCCAAAATTTCCTGACCCGATTTGCTATCCAGCGCCCCGGTTGGCTCATCAGCTAAAATGATTGTTGGGTCATTGGCCATGGCACGTGCAATGGCCACCCGTTGCTGCTGTCCGCCAGACAATTCGTTAGACTTGTGATTAACACGATCCCCCAACCCAACCATCTCGAGCATGGCAAGGGATCTCTGACGTGATTCACGTTCATTCTTTCCTGCGTAACGCAAGGGCAACATGACATTTGCCAGAGCGGTTTGACGCGCGAGCAAATTAAAGCTCTGGAATACAAAACCCACCTTTCGATTGCGGATTGAAGAAAGTTGGTCGTCAGACAGAGTTGACACTTTTTCTCCACCCAAACAATATTCTCCGCTGGTCGGTCGATCCAGACAACCCAAAATGTGCATCAGTGTCGATTTGCCGGAACCTGACGGGCCCATGATCGAGACGACCTCCGAACGTTCAATATTGAGGGATACTCCTCTCAACGCCTTTACATCGATTTCCTTGCCCATCTGATAAATGCGGGTTAGATTATTGGCTTCCACCACCCAATCACTCATTATTAACCTCCCCCAAATGTGGTACCCATGGAATTTCGCATATTTTGCAGATCTTGCGTAGTGGGTGGGTTAAGAATGATTAAATCGCCCGCTTTAAGATCACCGGTAATAACCTGGCTGTAATTGTCAGCGGATACGCCCAAGGTTATCTCGACAGCCACCGGTTGGTTATTTTTGAGCACATAAACAACACGGGCATCGTTTTCAGCTCTCACAGCCCGGCTGGGTACAAGCAGAATATCGTCTAATTGATTGACCGTAATCTCTACTGCTGCAGTCATTCCGGGCAGAATGTGGCTTGAGGGATCCAGAATTTCAACTGTTACAGTAAAATTGGCACTTCCACCCACTCCAGAACTCGTCAAGGCGATGTCGGTGACAACACCATCGAATTTTTCATCTTGAATTGCATCAAAGGTTAAAATAACGGTTTGTCCAATCTTCACTTGGGAGATATCCATTTCAGAAATATCAACATCAACCAGAAGCCGGGAAAGATCATCGATTTGAAAAGCTTGAGTACCGGCATTTACCAGATCACCAACCTTGCTGTCAACTCTGGTAATGGTGCCGGCAAATGGCGCTGTGATGCTCGCCTGATCCAGCGTTGCTTGAGCGATATCCATCCTTACCTGGGCAGCGAGGACTTTATCAGGGTCAGGCCCGTCTTTCACCTTTTCCCAATTTTGTTTCGCGGTGAGCAATTGGGCTTCTGCTTGTTCTACTTCGATGTTGGCTTCCTCAACTGTTAACGCATCGGGCAACTCTTTGACGTAACGCAGGTTATATTCGGCTCGCTGCTGTTCCTGGCGGGCGGCGGCATATTGACTGAGCCCGGCAGCATATATGAGACTGTCTGCATCTGCATTTTTGGTTTGATCCCATTTTTTTTCGGCTTTGTCCAGAGCTTCATTTGCCTCTATCAAGTTGGCACGCGCGATATCGATTGTTTCCTGGCTGGCCCGTTGATATAACTTGCTCTGGGCTTCTTTATTGGCATCATCCAAAGCCTGCTGTGCATTGATCACTGCCAGATGCGCGTCGGCGCGGGCTTCGCTATTATTGATCGCCTTATCAAGCTCTGACTGGGCATTAATTAAGTCAACCTGAGCTTGAAGAACATTCTGTGAAAGCGACGTCGACTTCAACTCCGCTAACACTGTTCCTTCTTCAACATACATACCTTTTTGTGTATTTACTGTGGCCACTTTGCCATTTGTTTGCCAGGCAAGGAATGCTGTTTGGTTAGATTGAACAATACCGGTATCACCGACTGAGACACTCACACTCCCTTTCCTGGCTGGTTCTGTCTGATAAATGGTATTTGCATCACCATTCGAACCAGGCCTGATAGATGGAAATGTGAAATAACCAATTACAGCCAGAGCAATGAGAATTCCCAACGTAATGTAAATCTTCTTTTTCATAAATGCAGACTCCGTTATCCATATTTTTACACCATTTCTAACCTACCAAGCTTAACAAATTTGTTTAAGAAATGGAAGTCTCCTGGGTCATTAACCTTGCCTGCCGCAGGTCACCTTTTATAAATGACTGCGGTCATAAGAAGCGATGACCAGGTTCAATTGAGTCAGATTTTGGCATGTGGTATGATCAAAAAATGGTAACCCCAGTAACTTCAGAGATTGGCGTCATCAAGACATTTCGCCGCTTCACCGGTGTACGTTTGATATTTTTGGTTTTTTCCGTGGTGATCTATTTTTTGGAAGTTGGCCGGGCTACGTTGAGCAATTGGCCATTCTTTGCTTTGATGCTGCTGGATACAGGGTTGCT
The DNA here is from genome assembly GCA_021372725.1 of Chloroflexota bacterium. GTDB lineage: Bacteria > Chloroflexota > Anaerolineae > Anaerolineales > Anaerolineaceae > JAJFTV01. The sequence goes on from JAJFTV010000024.1 coordinate 17,358, forward strand.
TTTGGTTTATCTATCCGTACCGCGCCTGGAAGAAGTTCTTAAGCGAGCCTACCTGCCGGTCGGCATTATCTGGTCAACACTATTGCCAATTGTCGAATTACATTTTATTTTCTCTATGTTTTCCATCGATGCCCCGGTAAGATCCATCTTTCTTTTTGCCTTTCAGCTTGTCCTGGTTCTATTTATTCCTATGATAATGATCGCCTGGTGTTATTCGAAGCGCAGCGTAATTCTTTTCAGCGTTATCACACTCTTTGTTGATGTTGGCTTGTTTTTTTTCACGTATTCGACCTCTGCTGGAATTGCCTTCATTTCTCCCATTCTGGGCATATCGTTTATACGGACGGTTACTTTCTTACTGATTGGCAACATGGTTGCGAATTTGGTAAAGGTTCAACGCGAACAAAATATGCGCCTGGCCGAGGCCTATGACAAACTGGCTGCCTATGCTTCCACACAGGAAAAGCTTGCCATCAGCCGGGAGCGCAATCGAATGGCGCGCGAACTGCACGATGTTCTGGCTCATACCATGAGCGGCGTAGCCATTGAACTGGAAGGAGTGCGATCTGTATTACGGGTTGATTGTGACCGTGCAGAAGAATTATTAAGCCAGTCGCTAAGCGCTATCCGTGAAGGGTTAAACGAAACGCGGCGCGCACTGCAATCTTTGCGAGCTTCACCGATTGAAGATCTTGGGTTAGGTCTTGCAATTCGTAATCTGATCGAATTGAACGCGGATAGAAGCAGTCTGGAAACCGATCTCAGGATCGAAGGTAACTTGCCGGATTACCCGGATGAAGTACAGCAATGCTTTTATCGGGTTGCACAAGAATCACTCACCAATGTGATTGTCCATTCGAAAGCCAGTAAATTAGAAGTCAACCTGTGGCGAGAAGGTGCGTTATTAAAATTGTCCATTCGAGACAATGGGATCGGGTTTGATCAAGATAAAGAAAAACTTGATGATAAATACGGCCTGATGGGAATGCGTGAACGCGCCGCAATTATTAATGGTGAATTGTCGATTGTAAGTCAGGTCGGTCGCGGCACAGAGATCCTTCTTACTTATGAATCAGACTCTCAAGGGGATTTGAATGATTGAAAATGAACAAAAAATTCGTCTGATAATATGCGATGACCAAACGATCGTTTGCGAGGGTTTAAGTGCAATTTTGACATCTGTACCTGAAGTGAAAGTTGTGGGTATTGCCCACAATGGCAGGGAGGCCATTAATTTGATACCGGACACAAGGCCGGACCTGATTTTGATGGACTTGAAAATGCCGGTGATGAATGGCATCCAGGCGACCAAAATTATCAAAGAAAAATATCCAACGGTGGCGGTGCTCGTCCTCACAACCTATGATTCAGATGAGTGGGTCATCGACGCGATACGAAGTGGAGCAGCGGGTTATCTATTGAAAGATACCCCCGGTGAGGATCTGATCCGGGCTATCGTCGATACCATGCGAGGGCGTAGCCATATCGACCCACAGATCGCCGGTAAATTGCTCAACATGGTCGCACATCAGCCAAACCCTTCCACATCAGACCGGCAACTGCTTAACTCACTCAGTGATCGTGAACGTGAAATCCTGCAGCTCCTGGGACGCGGACTGACTAATTCTGAAATTGCCAAAATCCTGTTCCTTTCAGAAGGAACAACAAAGAACTATGTCAGCGCCATTCTTTCCAAGCTTAACTTTGTGGACCGTACACAAGCCGCCTTGTTTGCGGTGAAGGTTGGTCTCAGTAAATCAGAGTAATTTATTAAGAAAACAAGATCCGCTATCGCTCGCGCGCGAATATTTCAGGGAAGTTTACCTCGCTCCCTCCATCCTGCATTCGGTTCCCAATGCTAGGCGACTTTCTTGGCAGGGAGCTTTGACTTCTGTTGTTCCTTTTTCTTATCCAGCTTTTCCTGTTTTTGCTTTTTAGCCTTTTCCCTATCCTTCTTGCTGCCTTTTTCTCCCATCGCACGCCTCCTTATTGGATGATGGTTTTTCTAAGTAGAGAGGTGGCCAGTTGCCACCTCGACTACCGCTATTATAATCTTTTTGAGACGTAAAAGGACGAATCCAAATAATTGTTGGATCGCGCCATCAGGTGGAAAAACGTTTCGATCATCCATCCCGTCCAGATAAGAAAACTACTTCCTGGGGCTTTTTCAACACCCTCTTTCATACTTATTTGACCAACATGACATACATCAAACCATCGGGCTGGGGGATGACAGACAAAGTCAACAAACTTTCACCTTGCGTGAATATCAAAATCAACGCATCTGTTGAACCTTGCCCGGTCGCAAACAAACTCCACCCGAGTTTTGCCAATTCTTCCTCATAAAACCCCTGAATCTCCTCAGGCGAAGCATTGATTGTAAAGGAATAACCTGAACTGTTGCCTTCGCCCGCGATCGCATTTGGCATTACAGGAAAACCCTCCCATTCAGTTAATGGCTTTCCGGATGGCGTAGGCAATGAAAAATCAGACAGTGTCTCTGTTGGCAGCACAGATGTTTGGGTTGATGTGGCTGTTGGTTCAGGTGTGCTGGTTGCGGTTGGTAAACTTGTTTCGGTCGGCGTTACTGTTGGTTCAGGCGTGTAAGTTGAGGTCGGAACAGGCGTTTCAGTTGGTTTTGGAGTAAAAACGTTGCATGATGCGAATACAATGACAAGAGCTGAAAGTACGATTACAGGATAGATGGTTTTCATATTTCCTCGCAGGGTTACTTTGATGGTATTGAATTAAACGGACCTGTGAACGCAGAACGTGGACGGTCAGAGCTGTGGCAACTGAAGCGATTTGTTAGTCTTCAGGCGCTGACAGCAAACGCTCATATATCTGTGCATCCTCAACAGAGAAACAGCAGAAAATGATTTCTGTCAGGCTGGATGAGCGGTTGATAAAATCGCGCACGGTTTGTACTGCAATGGAGGCAGCCAGCTCTTTTGGAAAGCGATAGACGCCTGTGCTGATGCAGGGGAAGGCGAGGGATTTTGCTCCCTGTGCTGTGGCTAATTCCAGGCTGCGGCGATAACACGAAGCCAGAGCCCCAGCTTCTCTCTGCCGGCCTCCGTACCAAACGGGGCCGACGGTATGGATGACAAATTTTGCCGGCAGCCGATAGCCTTTTGTGATTTTGGCATCGCCGGTATTACATCCGCCCAGGCCGCGGCATTCAGCCAGCAATTCCGGACCCGCAGCCCTGTGAATTGCACCGTCCACCCCACCACCGCCGAGCAAGGATGTATTGGCAGCATTGACGATCACGTCAACCTGCAATTTCGTAATATCGCTTTGAATCACTTTAAGTTCGGTTGCCATTTTTTCTTCTTCATTAACAATTATACGGAAATTTATCAAAACTACTCAACGCCGAAAACGATTTTGCCTGCTGCATCAAAGGTATGGGTATGGATATCGATCAAATGCCCCTGGCCATCACCCAACACAAAGTTACACTAAATCATTTCAAAAACTAGCTTTGTTGATGCGCCCGGCGAAGCTCTTCCGCCTCGACATTTTCCGGATCGATGGCCCGGGCTTTTGAGAGGCATTCTTCAAATTGGGACCGATCCCCTTTTTTGAGATAGAGTTTCGCTTGTTCGATATATGATCCAACGTGCCCAGGGAAAACGTGAATATTCAACCCCAGCACCTCAATGGCCAGGTTGATCTTTTTTAATGACGTCAACTGGATGGCCAGGTTAACCAGATCATTCTCGGCGAAATAATATTCGTCTGACCTTTTTATCTCGTCATAGCAGATGTAAGCCGCTTGAATGCCCCCATCCTGCAATGCCCGGCTGATGGGTACCATCCACGATACCGTATTCGCCTGAGGTTCAATATCCAAAAGTGTATCCGCAACCGCCTGAACGGTCCGACTGCGGGCATACGACTCTTCATTGCACAGGATGACGGCAGCCCGATTTTTCTCCGGCAGAATGAGTAGAAAGTCGGTCCAACCGAAGCCCATGCCCCCGTGGCTGACGGTCCTTACCCCCTTGAAATGGCCGAGCGTCCAACCCAATCCCATATCCTCGTATATGCCGGGGCTTGAACCCCCCCGCCCGACAACCGTCGACCACATCCTGTCATATCCGGCCGGGGAGAGAATATTCTGCCTGCCATATCTTCCCCTGTTGAGGGAAGTTATTGCCCAATGGCACATGTCCTCAACGGTCGAGTGTAGAAAACTGGCCGGGGCGTCAGCCCGATGATAGGGGTAAACGGGATTGACGATCATCTCCGGTGACCGGAGATGAGGGACAGCCAGCAGCCCGGGTTGAACATCCGCCAGCAGAAAAGTGCTGTTCAGCATCCCGGAAGGGATCAGGATTTGCTCCTGCATGGCCGTTTCAAAAGATTTACCTGAGACCCTGGCAAGCATGTCTCCCAACACATTGTAGGCAATATTGCTGTAATAAAACTGCTCCCCAGGATTGGCAACCAGTTTTCTGGTTTTCAGCCCGCGCACCCAGCGTTCAGCAGCTCCTTCATCCCGTTCGGGGTGCTCCATCATTTCATCGTATTCGGTCTCATCCAGATCCGGCATGCCTGAAGTATGGCAGAGCATCTGGCGAATGGTGATTTGCCGATAACGTTCATCATCCAGTTCAAAATAAGGCAAATATTGGATTACAGGAGCATCCAGATTGATTTTTCCACGTTCGGCCAATTGCATTACCGCTGTGGCGGTGAAGCATTTGGATACGGAAGCTGTGCAAAATACAGAATCCAGCGTGACGGGTTTTTGGGTTTCCAGGCTTTGAACGCCAAACCCTTCGGCATAGACGACCTGATCGCCCTGGACAAGCCCAACCGCCATGCCCGGTATACCCCAGCGGGCAATGATTTCTTTGAGAACTGTATCAAGCTCTTTTTCGTATAACATGCAAATTCCTGATTATTTTACAACAAATGCAGCTTTATAGATGGGTGAGGCAGCCAGCCATTGAAAAGCGCTTCTCTCATTCTCTCGATTCCAACACCTGCTCCAGGTTTGCCTGATTTAGCAAGCTCAAATCAAAACCGGGCTCGACAAACAGGCGCACGTCAGCCTGAAAATCAGGCCAATTCAGCAGCCGTAATCGCTCCCCAATCTGCTCACGCCAGTTGTCTGCCGTAACCACCCCTCCCGTCCAGTTGGTTTGCGCCAGCGTGTTATTCAACAGCACAGGATTTGGCTGCGGCCAGGTTGGGTTGCTGAGATACCAGAGCAGACCATAGATATCGCGGCCTTTTGCATAAGGACGTTGCAGAATTGCGTGCAGCTCGCCGGACAGCAATGAGGCCTTGTCGTGATGTTGAAGCCGGAGCGTTACAAAACGGCGTAAATAGTGGTCGAAATATTGACAGGTTCTGAAAAATTATGCTACAATCCCACTCGTGTTATCGAAAGTTCCAAATATAAAGGCAAGTCATTTGATTTGGAACGCATGAATAACCACAGCTTTATCCTTGGAAAGGAATTCCCAATCATGTCGGAAAAAGAACAGGGCTCTGTCAAATGGTTTAATGGCTCAAAGGGTTACGGTTTCATCGAACGAGATTCAGGAGGAGATATCTTTGTTCACTTCAGCGCCATTCTTTCGGAAGGTTATCGGACGCTGGAAGAAGGTCAACGAGTAGAATTCACAGTGGCACAAGGTCCCAAAGGCCTTCAGGCCCAGGAAGTTGTCGTTATTAGCTAGTCATAAGTAGTGCAGATTTTGGACAGGACAGCTATTTGGGCTGTCCTTTCTTTTTCCCCGCTGACAGGCACAGCTTCATGGATAAAAAGCAGCCGCGTCGGGTTGCTGACAGAAGCTCCGGCGGTTGCTGCACGGGATCTTCAGGTTACAACCCGGCAGGAAGCGGGACCTCGATGATGCGGCTGGTCAGATGGAAATGATCGTCGATGGTGACGATGCGATAGTGCAGGGGCATGAGTGACATGACCAGTTTCCCCTCCACGCGAAACTGAAAACCGGTTGAGCGCAGCCCAAGCACGGGTATTCCATCCAAATGTGTTTCGTACGTGGTGTGCAGGTGGCCGCACAGGATGCCCAGCACATTTCTCCCCTCCAGGCACTTGTAAAACCGGTCGATGTCATTTGCAATGAAGCGATCCAGCCAGGGAACTCCCAGCGGAACGACATTGTGATGCATCAACAGCACCGCCGGCAGGCCGTCATCCAGCGCACTCTCCAGGAAGGAGAGCATCCCATTGCTTAATTCCCCCCGGTCGAGACCGCCCCAATCCAGACAGATAAAATTGACGCCCTTGTGCTGAAAGTTTGCATTGAGGAACTCAGATTTTTCATCATCGTATAGATTGTTGAAAAAGGTCTTCCGGTCATCGTGATTGCCGGGCAGCAGGTAAACAGGAAAATCCCACAGCCGGCCGTAGCGGATGAAATGTGGCCCGGGAACCTGCCGGGCAGGCTGCATGTTGAGGATGGTTTTTAGATATCGGTATGAATCATCCGTCGGGCGATTGACCAGATCACCGGTGGAAACGAGGAAATCAAAATCCTCACTCGAATAAGCGATATTGTCCATGACAGCCTGGAATGTGGCAGAAGCGGGGTAGCCAAAGGGCTGATCCTGGGCTGATTCACCAAGGTGGTGATCGGTGATTTGGATAAATGAGAAGGCCATTTATACCGGCATGTTGCCCAAAATTTGCTCGATCTGGTCGAGGGTTTCTTCGCTCAGGTGATCATGCAGTTCACCGGCCACCAGGTTTTCATCGATCTGTTCCGGGCGGGTTGCGCCGGTGATGACCGTGCTGACGTCCTTGCGTCGCAGCAGCCAGGCAATGGCAAGTTGGGCTGTCGTCACCCCCAGACTGGAAGCCAAGGCGGTGAGTTTGCGGACAGTGGCGATCTTTTCCGGTGTAAGGTGATCGTGCATCCAACTCATTTCTTCCCGTGCGGCTCGGCTGCCGACCGGAATGCCGTCATTGTACTTGCCGGAGAGAATTCCAAACTGCAGGGGACCCCAGACAGTCAATCCCAGCCCCACCTCTTTGCAGAGGGGGGCCAGTCTTACTTCAACGTTTTCCCGGGTGAACATGTTGTACTGGGGCTGCTCCATGGTGGGTGGTGTCAGACCTTCTTCGCGGGCTATTCCATTGGCGTGGGTAATCTGGTAAGGCTCCCATTCCGATGTACCCCAGTACAGGATTTTTCCCTGGCGGATCAGGATATCCATCGTGCGAACGACCTCCTCGATAGGGGTGTCCGGATCATAGCGGTGGCAGAAGTACAGGTCGAGGTAATCAATACCCATTCTACGAAGCGATTTGTGCACGGATTCCATCATGTGCTTGCGGGAAAGACCGCGTCCGTTGGGGCCACTGGAAGTGGGGTAAAACACCTTGCTGGAGAGAATCAGCTCGCTGCGTGGTAAATCTGCAATGGACCTGCCAAGAACCAGCTCGGTTTCGCCACTGCCATTAATATCAGCACAGTCGAAGAAATTGATCCCTTGATCGAAGGCAGCCCGGATGAGCTGTTTTGAACTGGGCTCATCCAGTTGACTGCCTACGGTCAGCCATGTTCCAAGAGAGATTTCGCTTACCTTTAATCCTGATCGGCCTAAACGGCGGTAATGCATGAGTACTCCTTTGGGCGAAACGTCAGACGTTTCGCCAGGCTATTTATCTTTTTTCTCGCCGATCCCCAGCGGCTTCCATTTTTCTCCGTCGGCGCGCAGACGGTGCATCCCGCCGCCGCGGTTATGAAGCACATCGTAACCATCCGGCTTGATAAACATCGCATCGCCATCCAGCAAACCGTGAACGCCGGCCTGGCCGGGTTCAATCCGCTTTGACTGGCAGTATTTGCAAGTCTTGGGATCATGCAGCTTGTATTCGGTGGGTTCTTCATAGGTGGTAATGTAACCTTCGTAATTGCGAACCACCACCTTGTGATCCGAGTAGCTGATCAGGTAGTTTGGCATTAACGGGACCTTTCCACCGCCGCCCGGAGCATCGACGACATAGGTGGGAACGGCAAAACCGGATGTGTGGCCGCGCAGCCCTTCGATGATCTCGATCCCTTTGGCAATCGGTGTACGCAGATGACCGGCACCCTCCACCAGGTCGCATTGGTAGAGATAATACGGGCGCACGCGGATGCGAACCAGATCCTGGACCAGTTTGCGCTGGATGTGCACGCAGTCGTTGATACCGGCCAGCAAAACAGACTGGTTGCCCAACTGAATGCCGGCGCGGGTGAGCTTGTCGGTGGCCTCCGCCAGCTCGCGTGTGATCTCGTTGGGGTGGTTGACGTGAATGTTCAGGTACAACGGGTGATATTTCTGCAGTGTTTCGCACAATTCGTCGGTCACGCGCATGGGCATAAAGACAGGGATACGGCTGCCGATGCGGATCACCTCGACATGCGGGATGGCGTAAATACGGGCCAGCAGCTCATCCAGCACTTTGGGGGCCAGCGAGAGCGGGTCACCGCCGGAGAGCAGCACGTCACGCACCTGGGGGGTGCGGGCAATGTACTCAATTTGGGCATCATAATCGGCACGCGAGAAGGTGGCGCTGGGGTCACCGACGATGCGCGAGCGGGTGCAGTAGCGGCAGTACGAAGCACATTGGGTGGTGACCAGCATGAGCACGCGGTCGGGGTAGCGATGCACCAGCCCCGGAACCGGTGAATGGCGGTCTTCAGCCAGTGAATCTTCCATCATGCCGGTAAAGGCATCAATTTCACCGGCGGTAGGGACGATCTGCTTGCGGATGGGGTCATTGGGATCATCGGGATCGATAAGCGAAACGAAGTAAGGGGTAATTTCAACCCGGAAAAGATCCGGCGAGCTCAAGGCTTTTCGTTCGCTGTCGGTGAGGGTGATCACTTTTTCAAATTCTTCCACCGTGTTCAACCGGTTGCGCATTTGCCAGCGCCAGTCGTTCCATTGTTCGTCGGGAACATTCTGGTAAACCGGGGCACGTTTTGAGGGGAAATTCGGAGCAGGCATTTTATCTCCTGAATATTTTTGGTTGATAAACAATTAAGAAGGTTACAGTTTGCAAAGCCGTTTATCCGGCTCGTTGGCGGGCATGACCGATCATGAGGGAATCGACAGGATAGGCGGGTCATGATCGGTGCGGAAGAAATCTTCGCAGACGTAATGATTAAATTGAAACACCATCTATATATTGTAAAAGAAATTGAACCGCGGGTCAAATCAGGGGTGGAGAGGGTGTTGAAAAAATCATTTCACCCAAGTAAAGGTAATGTAAAAAATGAGTAAATCGAGGTTTTTGCCAATTTCACGGATATTACCCAACCCCCCGCCCCCCTTCCCAAGACGGGAAGGGGGTGAAAATCCCTTTTTCTGGGGCTTTTTGAGCCGTTTTTCGGCTCAAAAAGCCCCAGAAAGTAGTTTAGCAGATCCAAAACTTTGGATACTTTTTCAACACCCTCAAAAAATACACTTGTATTTATCTGGATGTGTTCTATAATAAATATATTAGAGTACCAACCCGGCAAGCCCATTAGTGGTAACAAAAAATCGAATATTCCATTCCTGGTTCCCATAGAGGAGCAAATATGGACGCAAACAGACCCCATGCCTGGAAAACAGCCGCCTTTTGGACGGTCATCGTTCTGCTGTTCAATTCGGTCAGCCCGGTATTTGCCCAAACCGGATCCGCC
>JAJFTV010000027.1 GCA_021372725.1 Chloroflexota bacterium
CCCAATCCGTACCCGGCATTGCGCAGAGATTGCGGTACAGACCGGATAGCTTCCTGGGAGTTGATGATGATCAGGGGCAACACCAGCAGTCCCAAGGTTAACCCGGCTGAGAGGATTGTTCTGCCATTGGCTGTGATCGGGTCGACATATCCAAATATCGCCCCGCTTGTGAGTGATTCCAAACTACGCACGAATATGGCTAATCCCAGTATGCCATAGATGATGGAGGGAACCCCAGCCAGGTTATTGATATTGGTCTGTATCACCCGGTTTATCCAATGCTGGCCCGCATATTCCTCAAGATAGATAGCCGCACCAACACCAATTGGGAAAGCGAAAATTATGGTGATAAGGATCGTCCATAAGGATCCCAGGATGGCAGTGCGTATCCCGGCTGTCATGACCTCACTGGATTGTGGTCGGATAAGCCGGTCTTTGGTCAGCCAGGAGATGAATTTCAAGCGCGCTCGGGGATGTTCTACATGGATAACTGTATATTCCTTCAGGATTTTTTCTTTTTTTAACAGGGAATCCCCCAAGGACCAGGATTCGAGGATGTCCTCTTTTAAGATTCTTTCTTCCACCAGGGCATAAATTTCGCTGCGTTTTCGTTCGGTAAAGGGTTTTTCAGTGTTCAACTTATTGAATGCGCCCTTTGAAAGATTTGCCCTCATAATTTCAGTCAACTGCTCACTCGTCTGTTCTTCGATCGGCACTCCGTCAATTGCCAGAGATGCAGGATCGATTTCACTATCGATGATAACGTAGCCAAAAACGCTATCGATGATATTGATCATCAATAATGTGAGTGAAATGATGGCAATAATGGTTGCCAGCAGAAAAAGGGCTTGCCAGACTTTTCCGGTGCGCGCACGCGCGGTTAGGTTGTCTGCAAATATCCGCTTGGATTCATGCACGTTCCTGTTCATTCATATACCTCGCGGAAGCGCCGGACGATAGACTGGCTGATGATGTTTAGCAGGAGCGTGGTCAGGAAAAGAACCAGTCCGATGGCAAAGATACTGTTGTAATCCACTGAATCATAGCTCAGGTCACCACCGGATATTCGCACGATGTGACCGGTCATTGTCTCCGCCCCCTTGAACGGATTCAAGGTAAAGTTCGGACCGGCTCCTGCCGCAACAGCCACGATCATTGTCTCGCCGATTGCCCGTGAAATTCCCAGGATGATTGCAGCACTGATACCAGACAAAGCAGCAGGCAGTACTACCTTGAAAACGACTTCGAACTTGGTAGCGCCCAGACCATACGCTGCTTCACGCAGTGAGCGGGGAACCGCAGTTAGGGCATCTTCGCTTACCGAGGCGATCAATGGCAAAATAAGAATACCCATCACCAGACCCGCTGACCCGGTGTTATAGATATCCACCACATTACTGCCAAAAATACTCCGTAATAACGGCGTGATGAAAGTTAGCGCAAAGTAACCATATACGATGGTCGGGATACCTGCCAGCAATTCAAGGATAGGTTTTAGCGTATTCCTCACTTTTCGCGACGCATATTCAGACAGGAAAACAGCTACGGTTAAACCCAGCGGTATGGCGATCAGCATGGCAATGGAGGTAGTGAGCAAAGTGGCTGTTGCCAGGGGAAGTATCCCGAATTCATTGATGTGGGGTTGCCATGCAGTATCGGTCAGAAATTCGCCCAAACTGACTCCTGGAAGTTG
>JAJFTV010000036.1 GCA_021372725.1 Chloroflexota bacterium
AGGCCCAAAACGCCGGATAAATTTACGTCACCAAGACCAAGAGCCGGTTCATCCAGAACCTCCCCGCGTCTTTTTGCCAGCCACTGCGTATAAAGGTGCCCTGCATAATGCAGGCTGAGCATAATGAGAAAACCCGCTGCACCACCTAAAATAGTTGGTAGAAACCCGTGTGTCGAAATACCGAGGATGAAAAAAATCGCTATACCCACCCAAATGGTAGGCAATAAAATGGCACGGTATTCCACATCCACAATAAAAATAACAGCCGCATAAGTAATCAATAACAGCCCCAACCAGACATTGAAACGTTCAGGCGGGAAAATCCACAGCAACGAAACAAGGATGGGGAAAAGAACAAGGACGAAGTACCGCCTTGCCGGATAGACTTTTGTGCACGCTGAACAACGGGTAGAAAACAAATACTCTTTCCAACTCAGGCTGGTTTGACAACGTGTGCAAATGGGCTTTCCAATTTTACGTGTGAGGGGTAGTACATCACACAGGTAATTGACCAGGATTCCCATCAATAAACCAAGCGGGACGGTGAAGAGTAATGAAGTCATAACAAAAACACTCTCTTATTTGAGTAGGATATAATTCCAAGGCAAAGTATATACTGATTTCTTTTACTTTGCAGGTTGTCATTGGCTTACAAAATGGAAATGAACCCAATATCAAACCCGCTGAATGAACTGCTAAACCATTGGCAAACTGATCCCGCATTGCGGGACAACCTGATCCATCGACACGTACAACCGGCAGCCTCTGCCCAATGGACTGATTTTCCCGAAGATGTTAATCCAAAGTTGATTGCTGCACTGGAAAAGATGGGTTTCCCCAGGTTATTTTCACATCAGAAAACTGCCTGGGATTTTATCCAACAAGGTATGAACGTTGTCATTACAACAGGAACAGCCAGTGGCAAGACACTTGCCTACAATTTACCGGTTTTGGATCGATTTCTCGAAGATGACAACTCCTGTGTATTGTATTTGTTTCCGACAAAAGCTCTGGCGCAGGATCAGGAACACAGCCTTCGTTCATTCTTGATGGCTCTTGATGAGCGAAGGGGTATTGAAAAATATCCGGGTTTGTATGACGGGGACACGCCGCAAGAAAAACGAAGGTCAATCCGCAGGGAAGCCCGTTTTGTTTTCACAAACCCTGATATGCTGCATCGGGGAATTCTACCTTTTCATACCTCCTGGGAACGTTTTTTTTCAAATCTAAGGTTTGTCATTATTGATGAGATTCACACTTATCGGGGTGTCTTTGGTTCACATGTTGCCAATGTAATCAGGCGATTAAAAAGGATTGCGCGTTTTTACGGATCAAATCCGCAATTTATCATGACTTCAGCCACGATTGCCAATCCACAAGAGTTTTCTGAAAAACTGGTGGAAGAAGACGTGAAATTGATCTCAACGGACGGTTCGCCTCATGGAAAACGCAATTTTGTTTTATACAACCCCCCCATTGTTCAGGAAGAGCTGGGTATCCGGCGTAATCCTATGGTCGAGACTGTTCGTCTGTGCGATGATTTATTGGCTTCTCATATCCAGACCTTGATTTTTGCCCGATCACGAAAATTGGTTGAATTTACATTAAAGAATCTGCAACAATATTACCCCGAGCAGTCGGATAATATTCTTTCTTATCGCAGTGGGTATCTGCCTCTTGAACGGCGCCAAATCGAGAAACGAATCAAGGAAGGAACAGCCAGAGTAGTTGTTGCCACCAATGCCCTCGAACTGGGCATCGATATCGGTGGTTTGGATGCCATCATGATGATGGGGTATCCGGGCTCCATTTCTGGTTTCAGGCAGCAAGCTGGAAGAGCGGGTCGAAAAGAGCGTGAGTCGTTGGTGGTGATGGTCGCATCTTCCACACCTCTTGACCAATTTCTGTTGCAGCATGCCGATTATCTTTTTGCCAGTCCGGTGGAACATGCACTGATTCAACCGGATAATTTGATCATATTATTTCAGCATATTCGCTGCGCTGTCTTTGAGCTGCCTTTTGAAAAGAACGAAAATTTTGGAAATTTGGATCCAAAGATATTCACGGAATTGCTGGAAGTATTAAAGATGGCAGAGAATGTCCACTTTTCCGGAGATAAATATTATTGGGTCTCAGCCCAGTATCCGGCAGGGGAAATTTCATTGCGAACTGCCGGTGATAGAACCTTTCTCCTGCAAGACGAAACGGACGGAAAATTACACAATATTGGCGTCATCGATGAACCCAGCGCATACTGGATGGTGCACCCCCAGGCTGTTTATTTCCATGCCGGCCAGTCTTATCTGGTAAAAGAAATGGATTTTGAACATGCCGGCGTCAAACTGGTGCAAACAAGTGATGATTACTATACAGAACCAAAACAAAAAATGTCGGTTGAGCGGATGAAATCGTTGGTACAAGACACCCTGCCCATCGGTGAAAAGACATTTGGAGAAATCAAGGTTCGATCACAGGTAACCGGTTATAAAAAGATCGATTTCAATCATGGTGAGGTACTGTCGACCCATGAGCTTGAAATGCCGGAAACTCAGCTCATCACAACTGGAACATGGCTGGCCATTGACGATAAAATCATTGATAAACTACGCGAAATGCAGCTTTGGAACGACGATCGCAATTACTATGGCGCAAACTGGAATGAGCAGCGTTTAAAGGTAATGAACAGGGATGGGTATACATGTCAGGTCTGTGGGAGAACGGATACCGGTGCAAACCTACATGTGCATCACAAAATCCCGTTTAAGAATTTCACCTCTTCCCTTGAGGCAAATAACCTCAATAATCTGATTACACTCTGTTCAAATTGTCATCGAAAAGCAGAGACTGTAGTACGGGTTAAAAGCGGTTTGGGAGGCCTTGGATATACATTTCACCATCTTGCCCCATTATTATTAATGTGTGATTATCTTGATATTGGTATTTTTACCGATCCGAATGCTACAATCACCGACGGCAAACCCTGTGTTTTGTTGTACGATCAGGTGCCGGCCGGCATAGGTTTGAGCGAGTCAATCTTCAAGAATTTTCATATATTAATCGAGAATGCTTATGAATTGGTCAGCCATTGTCAATGCAAGGTTGGATGCCCGTCATGTGTGGGAGCGCCTGGAGAGCATGGTACCGGAGCCAAGGTTTATACCCGGGAGCTTCTTCAGTTGATGAGAAATTAACCATGGCCCCGATCTCAGAAAATGACGATCTCCGCGAAAGAATCAAAGCTTTGGGACTGCACATGGGTGCAAAAGAGCTCAAGCCCAAAAGTGTTGTGCAAAAATATAAAATCGAAGATGTCATTAAAACCCGTGAAGAAAATACCCCTCTGGGCTCGGCTCTTGTTTATGAGGAATTATATCCTCGGGAATATCAGCATGGTGATGCTCTGCTGACATCGTTGAATAATTATCAATTCATTGCAAACTGGGCGAACATTGAATCGAATGGAAAAACAGATCCGCAAAAGCTCCTTTTCCTCGATACTGAGACCAGCGGCCTCTCCTCCGCAGCAGGTACTTTTGCATTTCTGATCGGATTGGGTTTCCTGAAGGACGATGGTTTTCATATTTTGCAGATTATCATGCCCTCACCACATCAGGAGCCGGCTCTGCTGGCGGTTTTTGGAAGGCTTGCGGTTGATTACGAGACGATCGTTACGTTCAATGGCAAATCGTTTGATATACCGCTTCTGGAACATCGTCATATCCTGTATCGTATCCCCACCCCGTTTGATAGACTGCAACATATCGATTTACTTCACTTGGCCAGGAAGTTATGGCGTAACCGATTAAGTAGCCGCCGGCTCAGTGATCTGGAACAATCAATTCTCCATTTTCGACGTGCAAAAGAAGAAGTTCCCGGCTGGCTGGTGCCTGAAATTTACAAAGATTATCTCCACACCGGTGACGCCCGGCCGCTTTCTGGTGTTTTCTATCACAATGCAGTGGACGTTCTATCCCTGGCCGGAATTTTTACACATATTGCCAATATTTTAAATCAACCGTTTACCCATGAAATGGATGAACGAGATCTGGCTGCTGTTGGAAATATTTTTGAAGACATGGGATCGTTTGAATCGGCCAAAATGATCTATCAAAAATGCATGCATGTCGAATTACCTGTCGAGATTTACTATCGTACATTAAGACGGTTGGCAGGCATTTACAAAAAGGAACTTCAATGGGATCAAGCGGTTTCTGTCTGGCAAAGATTGGCTGAAAATGATATCGGATCTTGTATCGAGTTGGCCAAATACTATGAACACGTTACCCGTTCATACCCTGAGGCAATAAACTATACCCGCAAAGCGTTTGAACTTTATAGAAACCGGGATAGAACATGGCTTGAATATAACGAAGATGATCTGAAAATCCGATATGACAGATTAATCAAAAAGATGGATAATAAGAGTTAAGAGAGGGAAATCATGTGCCAGTCAATTTCAAACTCCAGCAAGCTGAGAAGGGAAATAATTTCCCTTGTTAAACTGAATCCTAAAATTGAACAACATGCCGGTGAAGATGCTTTCGTCGAAAAAATTAATCAGGTTATTTTTAAAATTGTCGATATTGCCTGTTCGGTGCTTCAGGGATCTCAACAGACATCTGAAAGGGATGCCGAGTTCACGGCAGTTCTGCTTGAAATTGAAGAAACAAGAAATTTATCAGGTTTGTCATCGAAAGAGGAGTATATAACCCGGGACTTGGAACGACATCTCCAGCAGATACGTCTGATTTGTCTGGATCCATCATTACCAGGCGATCTGCAAAATGAGAAAATACCACTTCCAACCTACTCTCACCTGACCGAAACAGTTCTTCTGGCAAATGGGCAGTTAATGGCAGAATCCTTCCGTTTGTTTTTGGAATCATTTGGGATTCAGGCTATTTTGGGACGTGAAAGCGCAGGGGTGGTATATGGTTTGACAGTTGGTCCACTGGGTGAAGTGGATATCAAAGTGACACCAGGAAATGCCACGGACGCCAGAATTTTATTGGACGCCATGCAGAAAGGCTACTTCGCCCTGGAAGATGAACCTGTAGAATCAGAATCTATTTTATCGGATTCCGCAGACGCAGAAATAGATGAAGAAGATATTTCAGATGATTTCTAATTCTTTTTCCAACATTTCGTTGAAATCGAATATCAATTTTTTTGTAACAGGTCCTGGTTTCCCTGATCCAACCGGATGGTGATCAATTTCTACAATCGGAAGAATTGAGCGGCTTGTGCTGGTAATAAATGCCTCATCGATTTGCGCAAGATCCAAGAACGGGATACCCTGGCGAATAATCTCATAGCCTGCTTTTTGAGCCAGATCAAGAGCAACATTTCTGATGGTGCCCGATAAAACCTGGTCTTCGGCAGTCCAGATGGTTTGATTTTTTACAGCAAAAAAATTACTGCTCAATCCTTCCAAAATTAAACCAGCCTCTGACAGGGTGATAATTTCGTTCACCGGTTCATCGGCAAACTGGCGGCGGATATTCGCCGCAGTCTCCAACTGACGTGTCATCTTTGCCTTTGGATTGTCTCTTTCAAGCCGATAGGTAAGTGCTGCTCCACCATTTTCATATAGACTTTGTGGAGTAATTTTCAACGGCTCTGTGGATACATAGATCATCCCCGGATTACGTTCGAGGTCGATGGTAATCCGAAATCGAAAATCCCCGCCAGGTAGCTGATCGATGATCGCCCGGAGGGCTGAACGTAAAGAGGATGGGTAGATCTTTACCGGTTTACTGGCCAGCCGGGTCGTCTCTTCAAGTCGGGAAAAATGTTCGACAAGCGACAGAACCTGGTCGTGATGGTAGGTCCTGAAGGTTGTATATGCGCCACCGGGTAGTAAGGCAGAAATCTCGTCCAAAGATTTGATAGAATCATCCAAAGTGATTTGTTGAATATGCCAGTTTTTTTCTTCAGCAATGACATTCCATAAAGAAATTGAGCTCATTTATGAACCTTGATCCATTAATAAAATAACACGGGGATTATACTCGATACAGACTTGTTGAAAAGGAAATCATCATGTTTGGGAACCAAAATATAAAATTCCGCCATCTACTATTTGCAATTATTTTATTTATATTGTTGGTCGTTGTTTCATTTGGAGCAGGCCTTCTTGCCAGTAATTATCTGCCAGTATTTTCTGGTGTTAAGGATTTTTCTGAATTGTTGCAGTCATTTTCCCTGATAAAAAATCATTATTATGGCATACTGCCTGAAACAAAAGATATGGAATATGGGATGATCCGGGGTATGCTGGATGTAGTCGGTGATCCTTATACAATTCTTGTCGAACCAGCCCAGAATGAACTTCAAACTGATCAACTCACCGGGAGTTTTGGTGGAATTGGGGCAAGGCTGGAATGGGATGCTGATGGAAATTTATTGTTATATCCTTTCCCTGAATCTGCTGCTCAAAAAGCCGGCATTCAGGAAGGCGACAGGCTTTTGGCAGTTGATGATTTGAAAATTCAAAAAGAAATGACGGCTGAAGAAGTTCAGGCGGCTATTCGGGGTAAGGTTGGTGAAACAGTGAAACTTGTCCTGGCCAGGGCTCCCGATTATTCCGAGCTGAGCTTGAATGTTATCAGAGAGGAGATAAATCTTCCATCTGTTACCTGGAACCTTGCTGCTCAGGATCAACGGGTTGGCATTATTCAGGTGAACATTATCGCCGCCACAACACCTGATGAGGTGAAAGAAGCAGTGCATGATCTGCAGACCCGTCAGGCAGAATATTTCATCCTGGATTTGCGGAATAATTCAGGGGGTTTGCTGGATGCCGGTATAGAGACAGCGGAATTATTTCTTAAAGAGGGTGTGGTCATTCAGCAGCAATACCGTGATCAACCGGTCGAAGAAATCACCAGTGACGAGGACGGGCCATTCACAAGCCTTCCCATTACGGTCCTGGTCAATGAATATTCTGCCAGTGCGGCTGAAATTATTGCCGGAGCCTTGCAAGGACAACAGAGAGCTGCCTTGATAGGAACCAATTCGTATGGAAAGGATACCATCCAGCTTGTCTTTGATTTGAAGGATGGCTCCAGTTTGCATGTAACAACCGCACGATGGTGGATACCTGGGCTAAATTATTCAATACACGGCCAGGGTTTAATCCCGGACGTTTCTTTATCCACCGAAGAGGCTAACTCACAGGCAGCAATCGATGCGGCGATCAGATACATGGTGAAATAGTGAATGATGACTAAACGGCGAATTCTCCCATTGTTTTTATTGATCCTGATTGCAAGTTGTGATTCAACTGTCAGTCAGCGGGTCGAGATAATGGGTCCTGGTCAAACATCGGGTACTGAAATACCCTCAGTCACCCCAGAAATCGCCTTATCGTCTTCGCTAACGGCTGAGTCTGTCGATCTGACATCTGCTTTTTCTGCCACCCCGGAATTAACAGCTCCTTCGACATTACCGGTTGATGCTGAAACTCCAGTGCCTCAACCCACGTTGCCGGATGAACATCAAATCACCGGTGTATATGGACACAAACAATACTTTTCGCTTGGTTGTGAGGCAGGTGTCGCGGTGGATTGGGCATCCTATTTTGGGGTTGAAATAAATGAATTTGAATTTCAGATATCACTTCCCCTCTCTGATAACCCTGAGCTTGGTTTTGTAGGAAGTGTAGATGGCCCATGGGGACAAATACCACCCTATGCTTATGGCGTGCACGCCGCACCTGTGGCAGAGCTTTTACGATCTTATGGGTTGGATGCACAGGCAAAAAAGAATTACACCTTGCAGGAGCTCAAGCAGCAGATTGCCATGGATCAACCCGTGATTGCCTGGGTGATTGGAAATGTCGTGGGTGGAATTCCGTACGAATATGCAGATTCCGAGGGGAACACAACGATTGTCGCTGCGTATGAACACGTTATTATCGTGATTGGTTACAGTCAGGAAATGATTCGCTATAACAATAATGGAAAGGTGTATGATATTCCCATCGATGTATTTGAAAATTCGTGGTCAGTTTTGGGTAACATGGCCCTGGTGATAGGTGAAAAAGAAAACATAAACGGCCAGTCAATGTCAGAGTAACTTCGCGTTGGGTATTTTTCTAGGTAAATTATTGAAAATTGAATAAAATAGTGGTGTAAAGGTTATGCTATAATGGCTATGCGCAATTAGGAATATACACATTTAGGAAAATGCTTATGAAAATCAGTACTGTACAACAAATGCGTGAGATGGATCGCAAGGCAGTCCAACAGTATTTCATTCCGGAACTGCTTCTTATGGAAAATGCCGGCCTTTCAGCCGTTGAGTTCCTTAAAACAAAACTCCCATTGTCTAATCGGAAAATCCTGGTGATCTGTGGCCCTGGGAATAACGGCGGAGATGGTTTTGTGATTGCCCGCCTTCTCCACTCCGATAAATGTCAGGTAACCGTTCTTGTTCTTGCAGATCCTAATAATTACCAGGGCTCCTCGCGAACCAACTTCCAAATCCTGCAACAAATCGGCGTTCAATGTCTTGTCGTCCCTACGGATGCAGATTTTACGTCATCACTGAAAAATGCCGATGTAATCGTCGATGCCATTTTCGGTACCGGCCTTGCCAGACCACCCGAAGGTGTTTACGCACAAGTGATCGATTCCATGAATGCTTCAGGGAAACCCATCATCAGTATCGACATCCCCTCCGGTATCCATGGTGATAGCGGGCAAGTCATGGGATCTGCCGTAAAAGCAACCTGGACTGTGACTTTTGGCCTGCCTAAAACAGGTATCCTGCTTTACCCCGGATATGAAAACGTCGGCGAGTTATTCATCAGTCACATTTCCTTCCCGCCTGCCCTTTACGAAGATCCGCAAATCAAATGTCAAATTAATGTACCCCCTCCCCTGCCCCCGCGCCGGCCGGATGGTCATAAAGGGTCTTTCGGGCAGGCATTGTTCATTGCCGGTGCACAAAATTACTACGGAGCGCCATTCTTTTCGGCTCAATCTTTCCTGAAAGCCGGCGGTGGATATTCACGCCTGGCATGCCCTCGTTCGATTGCCCCATTCATCGCTGCCAAGGGCAGCGAAATTGTCTTTGTTCCCCAGGAAGAAACAATGGAAGGCAGTCTGGCGTATCAAAATCTGTCACGGTTAATTGAGCTGTCCAATCAATCTGACTTCGTGGTACTTGGCCCCGGTATTTCTCTGCAGGCAGAAACCCAAAAACTGATATGTGATTTGATCACCAATATTCAAAAGCCGTTACTGATCGATGGGGACGGGTTAACTGCCCTCAGCGGGCATCTCTCTTTGCTGACATCCCGAACAGAACCTGTTGTTCTTACTCCTCATCCCGGGGAGATGTCGCGTTTATTGGATGGCAACACAGAGCCTATTAAAACAAAGTCGATTGAAACGGCCAGGGAGTTCAGCAAACGATGGAATGTAATCCTGGTGTTAAAAGGTGCCCATACGCTCATCGCCAACCCGGACGGGAATGTTTATATGAATCTGACCGGAAACTCGGGTATGGGAACAGCAGGTTCCGGTGACGTTCTTACCGGCACAATTGCCGCCATGTTCGGGCTTGGTCTTGAAATCAATGACGCGGTAAGAAAAGGAGTATTCATCCACGGTTTTGCCGGCGATCTGGCGGCCCAAAAACTGGGTATCGACGGCATGACTGCCAGCGATATCATGGAAGCCCTGCCGAGAGCCATCCTGAAAGAACGTTCCGGAAATTTGATGGATTTTTACCCAAATTTTCCTGGTTTGTCACCAATCTCGGATAATCAGATCATTCTGTAAAAATCTGTTTGGTCAAAACCTTGACAAATAGTACAAAGTAAACCATAATCCCACTAATTAAAAATGAAAACACAAATCGCTGCCCAATTTACTACTCAATTTGCCACGATGATGCTTATGGTCATGCGTGGGCTAAATCAATTGGCAGCACAGGAGGACAGGTTGTAATATAACCTGTCACTTCAGGGGAGTTGATTACTCGGGCTGCCAAATTGGCAGCCCTTTTTTTCGTTTAACCGCATTGTAAACAGAATCAAAATAATTTGGAGGAAGAAAAAAATGCCCATCAAGATACCTGAACTCCTGCCCGCCAGGCAAACTTTGAATAACGAGAATATTTTTGTCATCGGAGAAGATCGTGCAATTCACCAGGATATTCGTCCCTTGCAGATCGCAATTCTTAACCTGATGCCGACAAAAGTTGTCACCGAAACCCAGCTTTTACGGTTATTGGGGAATACTGCATTACAGGTTGAAATTACATTGGTTCGTCCTGAATCCCACAAGAGTAAGAATACTTCTGCAGAACACTTACTTACTTTCTACCAAACTTATCACCAGATCAAAAACAATCGATATGATGCCCTGATCATTACGGGGGCACCGGTTGAAAATTTACCCTTTGAACAGGTTGATTACTGGGGCGAACTAAAAGAAATTTTTGAATGGAGCCGTCAAAATGTTTTTGCATCGCTCTACATTTGCTGGGCATCCCAGGCTGCTTTGTTTTACCAATTCGGAATACAAAAATATCCATTACCTCAAAAACTATTTGGTGTGTTTCCGCATCGTGTAATAGAGTCTAATACAAAGCTCCTGCGGGGTTTCGATGATGTTTTCTATGCCCCCCATTCCTGCTATACAGAAATCCGGCGTGAGGATGTTCAAAAAGTACCCCGGTTGAGAATTCTTGCCGATTCGGATGAAGCAGGCGTTTATATTCTTGCTTCGCAAGACGACCGGCAGATATATATCACCGGTCACTCAGAGTACGATCCCTTGACACTCAAGAATGAATATGATCGTGATACTGCCGCAAACATCCCGATTTCCATACCCAGGAACTATTTTCCCAATGATGATCCCACACAACCCCCTGTGGTTCGTTGGAGAGGCCATGCACACCTGTTGTTCTCGAACTGGATCAATTATTACGTATATCAGGAGACACCTTATGACCTGAATCAGGTACTTCCACCGGCAGCGATGCCCCAGTATTCAAATCAGCCAAGAGGATGATTTAGGAAATAAATTGTTCACCAACTACTTATTACCGATAAGACATTTACCCATGGAGGATACATTTATGTCATCAGAAGATAAATCACGTCAATTTGGCTTTTCTACACGGCAGGTACATGCCGGCCAGCACCCTGACCCCACTACCAAATCAGTGGCTGTGCCCATATATCAGACTTCATCCTATATTTTTGATAGTACCGAGCATGCAGCAAATTTGTTTTCTCTAAAAGAAAGCGGAAATATTTACACCCGGATTATGAACCCAACCAGCGATGTTTTTGAACAGCGTATCGCTGACCTCGAAGGAGGAGTTGGTGGTCTTGCAACCAGTTCTGGCCATGCAGCCCAGGCACAAGCAATCCTGACACTCGCCGGAGCCGGGGATCATATCGTCTCATCCTCACATCTGTATGGCGGAACCTATAATCAGTTTGCTTATACTTTTCCCCGTTTGGGGATTGATGTCACCTTTGTAGACCCCTCTGACCCAGAGAATTTCCGGCGAGCCGTACGCCCCAATACAAAAATCCTTTATGGAGAAACTTTGGGAAATCCACTTATCAGCGTGTTCCCATTTGAAGAAGTCGCCAAAATTGGCCAGGAATTCGGTATTCCGCTGCTCATCGACAACACTTTTGCGACGCCCTACCTCACCAGGCCCTTTGAGTATGGGGCCAATATTGTTGTCCATTCGGCGACCAAATTCATAGGCGGTCATGGCACATCCATCGGCGGGGTAATTGTGGACGGTGGAAACTTCAGATGGGCCGGTAATCCCCGTTTCCAAAATTTTAATACACCCGATCCTTCGTATCACGGACTTGTCTATGCGGATTTAGGTGCACCGGCTTTTATTTTAAAGGCCCGTGTGCAAATATTGCGTGACATTGGCGCGTGCATATCGCCCTTCAATTCTTTCCTGTTCTTACAAGGTCTTGAAACCCTCAGCCTGCGTATTGAACAGCACACGAAAAATGCCCAGAAAACCGCCGAATTCCTTGAAAGCCATCCAAAAGTGAGCTGGGTCTCATACCCTGGATTAAAATCCAGCCCATATTACGCGGCTGCCCGAAAATATCTACCCAAAGGTTCTGGCGCAATCCTTGGCTTCGGAATTAAAGGCGGCGCATCCGCCGGCAAGACCTTTATTGAAGGACTTAAATTGTTCAGCCATCTAGCCAACGTAGGTGACGCAAAAAGCCTGGCCATTCATCCGGCCACAACGACCCATAGCCAATTGAGTGAAGAGCAGCTAATCAGCGCCGGTGTATCGCCTGATTTTGTCCGGCTGAGTATCGGTATTGAAGATATCGAAGATATTTTGTGGGATCTCGATCAAGCACTGCAACTTAGTTGATGCTGTTTTTCTGTTATGCATTGTTTTGCAAACACAGCTTGAAATCAGGTCGGGAATTTTGGCACTTATAATGCATCCCTTACGCCAGAAATATTAATAAAGGCGTAAGGGATCATGATGAAAAATAAAAATGGTTTTCTGTCGATATCCACATTTTCTCTCATTTGGCTGCTGTTCATCTTCATTTTATCAGCCTGCCAATCAGAAACCCCTACCACCGTTATTCAACAACCCAAACTTGTCATTACACCCGATGAGATGAGCCCGATTGAAAAGGAAATTGCAGAAGCTTTTGAAGAATCCATCACCGGCCGGGAAGATGTACTCTCATTTTTGATTTATGACGTCAATATTGACAGTATTGACATCAATGCCAAAAAGAACAGGGCTTTAATCTGGCTATCCTTATCTGATCCGGCAACGGGTGAACTAATCGCGTCGGAAACAGGGCTGGCAATCGCACAAAAACAAACCGATAGCAAATCCAGGAATCCATGGAAAATTACGCTGCAGGCGGATGCGGATTGGGAAAAGGTTTTGAATTCATTGCCTAAAAAACTGATTGACGATGAAACGAAGGAAAGATTTTCCAGTCGTCAGCAGTCCATCCCTCATGCTGCCAAAGTCTACACCGGTTACCGTTTGCCCTGGGAAACAGGTGAATCCAAACGTCTCTCTGGCAGTATTGGCCATGTTTATCTTTATAAATCCTGTCCTACAACCTGTCTGTATGCATTTGATTTTTATGACGGAACGATGTGGCCTATTCTGGCTGCCAAAGGGGGCCGTGTAAAATATGCTGTTTGGCAATATCCGAATGGAAACACCAAGCACGCCAATTATATAGTCCTCGAGGATACCACTACCAATCCAACCACCTACCAGGTTTACATGCACCTCGCACAGGACAGCATTCCGGTTGCACTTCGTACACCTGGGGCAAAAGTTGTTCAGGGTCAGAAAATTGGTATAGTCGATGACACCGGTTATAGCACCGGGCACCATCTTCATTTCCATGTTCATACCAATTCCGCATCGTATTGGGGCTCATCAGTTGACATCGTTTTTGATGAGGTAAAGGTAAATGGAGGTCGGCCGCGCACTTGTAATGAGGCCAACCTCTTCCCGTCTCTGGGAAAATCCTGCCAAACCGGCGATCTCTACGTTTCAAAAAATAATGATTATAACGAGCCAACCGGAAAAATTTCATCACCGGCTGATGAAACAATGATTACCGGCCAGACGGTTGAGATTAAGGGTAAGGTAGCCGATGATTCAGGCATTCAATCCTTGCAAGTTCAAATCAATTATGACGGCAACTGGATTACAGCTTCAGATGTTCCTGTCAGCGAGATCAACAAAAAAGGCAACTTCACCACAACCATTGATTTGTGTGAATTGGAAGTACCGGATGGAGATTTCTTCGTTGCATTAAATATTATCGATAAAGCAAGCAAATCTGCGGTCGGTACACCTGGGCTCAGAACTCTCACAAAACAATATACTTGCCCCCTTCCGCCCCCAAAATGCACCGCAACCTCTACACAAATTGGACTGTTTGAAAAACCTGATTTTCAGGGTGAATGCGTTCTACTCGATCCAGGTAGTTATGATCTGACCGGTGAACCTGTAACGATCATTGACACGCTGGGATCCATCCAAATTGGAAGTGATGTAATTTCCCAATTTACGACCGCCGACAACCAATATCCGGTCATTGGAGATCTTACCCATATCGATGGGGCGGGTTTTGCCTTTACCGATATTCAGACAATTTTGGTTGAATCGCGCCCGCCTGTTCCCCAGTCCCAGACAATCTATGTGGATGATCAAACAGAAGGTGACGAGCTGACTTCTGACGCGCCAATTACCGTTTCATGGGAAATTTTGGATGCTTCCCTTGAATACCGGGCTACTCTATTACAAGATGACAAGGTATTATTGCAGCAAGATTGGTCAAAAACCAATAAATGGGAAATATCCGGTTTGGAACTTGGCGGCTACAAACTAACCCTTGAAATCCATAATCTTGTCGGAGATGCAGTCTCTTCCATCGATTTTATAGTCCAGGAGCCGGATGTTGCACCGATCACCTCATTGGACGATTTACCTGAAGTGATAGACAGTGCATCCTTTACAATCAGTTGGGCCGTAACTGAAGGGCTGGATGATCTTCAGTACGTGGAAATCCGTTACAGTGAAAATGATCAGGAATGGCAGATGCTCGGAAATTATCCGGCCCAGATTACCAGTACTGTCTTCACAGGCAATCACGGTTCATCTTATCAATTCCAAATTCGCGGCGTAGATCTGGCAGGGAATAGTGAAGAATTTCATTCGGGTAACGCATCCAGTGTTACATTGAGTTTATCTTGTACCCCGGATGACTACGATCTCAATTCTGAAGGAGATAATTCCTTTCAATCTGCAACGGCTTTGGTAATGAGCATTTCACAAGAGCATAATATCTGCGATATTGGGGATCACGATTATTTTACGTTTTCAGCAGAAAAAGATACGAATTATCGAATAACTGTCAACCCGTCCACCTCAGCCGGATCGATGAACCTAAAATTGTTGGACCCAACGCTGTCGGAAATCATCGCCGAATCAACTTCGGTGGAAAATGGTGGTGCTGCATCTCTTGTATGGACAGCACCGGAAAGTACAACATATTATGTGGATATATCTGCATCAAATTCTGAAATCTATGGAGATCAAACCTCCTATCAGATCAAAATCGATAAATCAGTCCAGTTGACTTCACCGGGAATTGTTGTTCCGGCCATATTGACGCCAGTACTTTTATCTCTTTTGGCTATGTCGAGAAAATTTTTGCATATTTTCAAAAAATAAATAATACTGTTCCCCGATCCTGGTTAAAAGCCGTGTACGATCCCAGGCGATCTACGGGGTGTTGTTCATTCATCCGGCTCATCATTTATCATGTCCATATCCACCCTCAACGTTGATCGAATTTCGGATGTGTTACAATGCATTCATTATTCTACAGAAATATCCCTCTAAATCATGAACCATATCGCCCGATCCTCGCTAATTATTGCATTTTTCTTTGGAATCGATAAAATTCTGGGGTTTGTTCGCCAGTTGATTGTGGCACGGCAGTTTCAGCTTAGCTACGAACTGGATGTATTTAATGCCGCCAACAATATCCCGGATCTCTTGTCTGCCTTGATTTCAGGCGGAGCATTGGGGATAGCCCTTATACCAGTTCTTTCGGAATATTTACAAACGCGCGCGCGGAAGGATGCCTGGGCTCTGTTTTCCCAGATCATCAATCTCGCCTTTCTGGTCACGGCTGGGCTTTCGCTGATCATCGTTTTCCTGGCTCCCTGGCTGATGGAACACGTGATTGCACCGGGTTTCCCCCCTGAACAAAAACTTCAGGCAGTAAAACTGATGCGGCTGGATTTAATAGCCATTCTTATTTTTTCTCTGAGCGGCTTGATCATGGCCGGTTTGCAAGCAAACCAACATTTTCTCTTGCCTGCACTCGCGCCCGCATTGTACAATATCGGCCAAATCTTTGGCGCATCCATTCTGGCACCGCAGCAAGGTTACCAGTTAGGCCCCATCACACTACCGGCAATGGGCATGGGAATTGAAGGACTGGTTTATGGTGTTATTATTGGAGCAATTCTTCACCTGTTGATTCAGATACCGGGGCTTATCAAGTATGAATTCAAATGGCGGCCGGGCATTAATTTTAAGGATGCAGGAGTAAGACAGGTATTAAACCTGTTAGGTCCGCGCGTTCTGACCATGTTTTTCATCCAATTGTTCTTTATCGTACGAGATAATCTTGCCTCCAGATTAGGCGAGGGTTCCGTAACAGCGCTTAATCTTGGTTGGTTCATTATGCAGGTACCTGAAACACTCTTGGGAACTGCTTTCGCCATTGCCTTGTTGCCAACTATTTCCGAAATGTTTGCCCGCGGCGAAATGGATCGATTTAAGACATCCATCAACTCGGCTGTTCGCACAATGATCGCCCTCACGATCCCGACTGCTATGATATTGGCAGTGGTTATCAAGCCACTTGTCAAGCTGGCCTTTGATTATGATGATGCAGGAACCGATATGATTGTCCTGGCAACCCGCATTTATCTGGCAGGCCTGGCCGGTCATGCTCTCCTGGAGATTGCCTCCCGAACGTTCTATGCGCAGAAAAATGCGAAAATTCCTTTGATTGCTGCAGCCATTAACGCATTGATGTATATCGTTTTGGCAGTTACCTTAATGAAAGTATTGGGTTTTGCCGGAATTGCGACAGCCAATTCCATTTCTTTTACCATGGAGGCATTGCTGCTGTTGTACCTCCTCAATCGAAAATATCCTGGAGTATTGAAAGTTCGGAAAACCTTGCTGCGGGTGGTTATTGGGGGAGGGCTTGCAGGTATCATCTCTTTTCTCATTTTGAGACTGCCATACAATTCTTTTTACCTGTCTTTGGCTGGAATTGCAGCCGGTGCATTGATCTGCATTCCGTTTATCATGCCAGAAATTCGACTTCTTTTATCATTAGGTGGAGTGGAACGATCACTCAATGCAAATTAGAAAACCTTTTATTATCATTTTTATAGCAGGGATTGGTTTTATCAGCCTTATACTTTCATCCTGTGCTTTCCAATCAGCAAAGTCATTGGTTACAGAAACCTACGAATTACAGGATTTTTCGAGATTGGTCATCCACGGTATCGGTCAGGTGACCATCACTAACGGTGAGGCCAATTCTCTCACAATCGTTGCCGAGCCGGCCATTATAAAAAATATTACTCATTCAATCGCCGAAGATACCCTGTATTTGGACATGTCGGATGATATGTCACTCGCTTCCCTCGATCCCCGGTTAAGTATCCAATTTCTGGTCACAGCGAGAGAAGTAAAGTCAATTCAAAATTTCGGCTCTTGCTCCATCACCGGTTCGGGCTTATCAGGAAAAACCTTACAGATTTTTCAGGATGCGGTTGGGAACATCACCTTGTCAAATCTGAATTATGAAACGGTTGAGGTCAATCTGGCTGGCGGTGGCACAGTTGAAGTAAACGGTTCCATCAATGAACAAATCCTCAATATGGATGGGGCTGTCCGTTTTTCCAGCTCTGAAACACCCTCCAAAATCATTAATGCCCACCTTACCGGAAATTCTCAGGCGGTTGTATGGGTTACCGATTTACTCAACGTCGACACCACGGAAAATGCTTTATTCCAGTTTTATGGACTTCCGCATGATACTTATCTGGGTCTAATTCCTGAAAATGTTCAGGCATTGGGTCAAAAATGAATAAGACCTGATCATCAAACCACTTTCATCATTCTCGATTCACGATAACCAATGATGATTTGCCGGTAACCGGACAGACTTTTATCAAGTTCTTCGTCGTGTGTATCCACTCGCAATTGGATCAAATGGCTTACTTTTTCCGGTGTACTGACAACAATAACATTTTTTATCCCAACCTGTTTTATCACCTGCGCTGTAAATTGCTTATTCCCCCGGCCAAAAATAAAGCCATTTCCACCGATTGGGGTCACCACAAGAAATCGCTTCGGATATTTATCGAAAAGAGCCAAAATATCATTTTCATTTAAATCTGCCTGGATAATTCGTCCATTGTATAAAGCATCAATACCCAGCAATGTTTTTGGGAGTTCCAGTATCTCTGTGACAGCCTTGATGGTGGTACCCGGACCCAGCAAATACAAAGTATCAGGTTTTATCTGCTCGACCACCCATTCTGCTGAAGCAAGCTGATCCTCCAATTCTGAGCCGGAAGAATCCGAAGGAGATTTGCTATGCTGAATATAAGCCTGCGCCTGAGGTGTCATCATATAGCCGAAAAGCTGCGATTGTAGCTGACTGTTGCGATAGGCAGCCTCATCAATATCGAGAATTTCTTCTGTAGTAAAGCCGCTCCCTTCGACAAATTCATCGACAAGGCTGGCGGCAGCCCGGGCACTGATTGCAAAAATACCGCTAAATATTTTTACGCCGGCAGGAACAGCAATCACCGGAATATCCACGCCAACGACCTGGTAAATATCCCTGGCGGTACCATCACCGCCGACGAAGATAATCATTTCCGCACCTTTTTCCAGAATTTCCCGCCCGATGCGGATGGTATCTTGGGAGGTTGTCATTTTGCCATCGATCTTTCCGACAACCTCATACTGGAGCGCCAATTGATTTAGCCAGGTTTCACCCATCATACCGGGTGCTGACAAAAAGTAAATTTCTTCCTTGTGTCGTATATTTCTTAAAAGCTCTATCGCCTGTCCCGGCGAAACTGGAGAAGCACCTAATTCGAGTGCTTTCAGATACATTTCGCCATCTGTACCTTTTAACCCTACTGCTCCCCCCATTCCGGCCACTGGATTGACCATGAAACCAATTTTTCTCATATACCGTTTCCCGTATCCAAACTCGTCCTTTTATATCCCTGTCAGGTATAAATATGTTTTATTATAATAGCAGAATGATCTCAAGCCGTATGGCTTATTATTTTTTCACCTTCATCATCTTCCTGGTTTTAACAGCCTGTTCTGCACATAAGGCGGCTATCAGCTCTCCCACGATCACACCGTCGCCGGTTCCTGAATTCAACGATACGGTAATTCCAGATACAATTTCACCTGTTATAAAATTGGAATCCAGGCCATTCTCAACCGGTATCGCAAAGAATATGGCATATCAGGTTACCAATCAATTCCCACACGACTCAGGGGCATTTACAGAGGGGCTCGCCATTCATAACAATGTACTATATGAGGCAACTGGCATATATGGCCGTTCATCAATCCGTAAAATTGACCTCGAAAGCGGAAGAATTGAGAAAATACGATACCTTTCAGACGAATACTTCGGTGAGGGATTGGCAATTATAGATGAAAAAATAATCTGGATAACCTGGCAATCCAACACCGGTTTTGTATTGGATCTCGATTCATTTGAAGTGATAGATAGTTTTTCCTACGATCATGAAGGTTGGGGGCTTGCATACGATGGATCCAAATTGTTTATGAGTGATGGAAGCGATATAATTCATATTCTTGAACCCGATAATTTTACAGAAACCGGTACAATTCATATTTCAGACAACGGTGCACCGGTTGAGATGATCAATGAATTGGAGTTCATTGAAGGTGATCTTTATGCAAATATTTGGCAAACAACCTTCATAGCCAAAATTGACCCCGTTTCAGGAAATGTGACAGGTTGGCTTGATCTTAACGCATTACTGGAGCAATTTGAAACCATCCGTCACCCGGTCGATGTCCTAAATGGAATTGCCTATAATAATGAGAGCAAACAAATTTTTATTACTGGCAAGTATTGGCCAAAAGTATTCGAAATTGAGATACTCACACCCGATTAATTCATAAGAACAAGGGATGAAGATCAAGACAAATTTTCCCTGAAATCTTTCCGATAAGGCTTGTGTTAATATACTCAGATAAATCAAATAAGGAGAGAAAGATGCCTGCCATCCAAAAGGTCGATCTAAGCGATAAGAAACAAATTAATGACTTTATCAAGTTTCCTTTCAAGCTTTATAAAGATTCCCGCCAATGGGTACCCCCGTTTGTGGGTGACATCAGGGTAATGCTTGATCCGAAAAAGCATCCTTTTTATTCTCACTCTGATGCTGAATTCTTTGTTGCAAAAGACGGGAATGATGTTGTGGGGCGTATTGCCTTGTTGGAAAACAAAAGTTTCAACAAATATCACAATACCCATAAATCTTCTTTTTACCTCTTCGATTGTGTTGATGATATCTCCGTCGCAAAAATGCTGTTCGACACAGCCTTTGAGTGGTCAAAATCACGCGGTTTGGATGACCTGGTCGGGCCAAAAGGATTCAGCCCTTTTGATGGTTATGGGATTCTGGTTCAGGGATTTGAACTCCCACAGATGATGACGATGATGAACTACAACTATCCCTATTACCCCGAGTTCATGGAAAAACTGGGCTTCGAAAAAGTCGTTGATTTTGTATCATGCTATATGGATGTGAGATTTTTCAATTTGCCGGATAAAATCCAGGCAGTGGCTCAGAGAGTTAAAGAAAAAGGTACCTTTGAGGTTAAACGTTTCAAGAGTAAACACGAACTTACAGAATGGGCACCCAGGATTGGACAGGCCTACAACAAGACATTCATCAACAATTGGGAATACTATCCTCTCACAGAAGCTGAAGTAAAATTCCAACTGGACAGTTTAATGTCTGTGGCCGTTCCAGAACTAATAAAAATCATCACCTATCAAGGTGAAATTATCGGATTTCTTTTTGGTTTTCCCGATATTACCCCTCAGCTTCAAAGAAACAAGGGACGTATCACCCCTTGGGGAATCTTGGACATGTTACGCGGTCTCAAGACATCCAGATTCATATCGCTTAACGGTGTGGGGGTCCTTTCTGAATATCACGGCCGCGGTGCCAATGCGTTACTATACTCGGAGATGACGGATACAATCAAGGATTCAGGTTATCTTGAGGCCGAATTTACCCAGGTGGCGGAAAGTGCCGTTCAGATGAGAAAGGATTTGATCACATTGGGTGGAAAAGAATATAAAAACCATCGAATTTATCACTATCTAGTATAATTTTTTCATGCAGGATCCGCATATTTACCAGGCTGCTGAAATAATCTGCAGTGTCAAACGAGTGACAGCGTTCACAGGCGCAGGTATTTCAGCAGAAAGTGGTATTCCTCCCTTTCGCGGTCCCAACGGTCTTTGGTCGCGTTATGATTCATCTGTCCTGGATATCCATCACTTTTATCAAGATCCGGTCCGTTCCTGGTCCACTATCAAGAAGATTTTTTATGAAAATTTCCAGGCTGCAATCCCGAACGCTGCGCATCTTGCATTATCCGATATGGAAGCTCATGGACATATCCATGCAGTGATCACCCAGAATATCGATAATTTGCATCAAAAAGCCGGCAGCCGGGTTGTGATTGAATATCACGGGAACAGTCAACGCTTGATTTGTAGAAAATGCGGCAGACTTTATCCAGTCACCGAAGAGCTTCTTCTCGATCTTCCTCCGCTTTGTCCGAACTGTCATCAGGTACTGAAGCCGGATTTTGTGTTCTTCGGAGAACCCATCCCCGTCAAGGCACACCAGAATGCATTGCGTGAGACCAGGGCTTCTGACGTTTGGCTGGTCATTGGAACCACCGGTGAAGTTTTTCCAGCCGCATCACTACCTTTGGAGGCAAAATCTCGTGGGAAAAAAATCATCGAAATCAATATCGAACCCTCCAGTTATACGCCGCAGATAACAGATATTTTTCTGCAAGGTACCGCTGCTTCAGTCATGTCTGAATTGAATTCATGGATCAGAAAAATCGATGTGCTGCATGCAGGATGATAAAACTTTTGAAAATAGAGATAACAGTACAAAATTATCTCTTAACCCTGCACACCCCATACTCGCACCCATGGATGGAGTTTCAGATTCACCGTTCAGGATTATAGCCAGACGGCACGGGGCAGGCATCCTCTATAGTGAATTTATCAACGGAATGGATATTGTTTCCGGAAATCTATTGGCCCATCAAAAAATGTTGTTTACAGAGCAGGAACGTCCGATTGGGATACAAATATTTGATGATCAGCCAAAACGATTATTGGAGGCTGCAAAAATTGTTGAGGAAAAATACAAACCGGATTTCATCGATATCAATTTCTCTTGCCCTGACCGGAGAGTGCTTTCCCGTGGAGCGGGAGCAGCCCTGCTGTCAAAACCCGATCTAATTCGTGAAATGATGGTATCCCTCGTCAATATCATCAAAATCCCCATCACAGCGAAAATTCGTCTTGGTTTGAGCCAGGAAAGTATCAATTATCTGGAGATTTCACATATTATCGAGGACTGTGGCGCAGCACATCTGGCAGTACATGCCAGAACTGCCGATCAGGGTATGCAGGGGTGTACAAATTGGGAGGCCATAAAACTGATCAAGAATTTTGTCCACATCCCGGTTATCGGAAATGGGGATATCAGGCATCCGGATGATATTCAAAGGATGCTGGCACAGACAGGCTGTGATGCGGTCATGATTGGTCGAGGTGCAATCGGGAATCCCTGGATATTTAATCAACAATCCAGAGAAGAAATTTCACTGGCAGAAATAAAAACAACCGTGTTGGATCACCTTGAGCTGTCTTTATCCAAATATGGCCCCGAAAAAGGCCTTTTTGTATTTAGAAAACATTTTAAGCAGTATTCCAAATCCTTCGACATGTCTAAATCTGAACTCACCAGTCTGCTAACCTGTGAGAACCATGTAAAATTCAGTAATACGATATTAAGAGATTATTAACGTTGATCACAAGGTAACCACAAGACAGTTTCCAAAAGCGTACCCCTATGTTATGATTATTTCCGCCGCCGGAGCTGTAAACTCAATCATGAAAACACAAAACATCGTCAATGGTGCATTTGGAGTAGGTTTTGCGATCTTCATATCGAAAATATTGCCGCGTAAGGTGGGTCACAGAGTTGCCATCGCAATTGGGTCGATTCTTGCTCGTAGTAAAACTTTAGGAATCATACCGGCATTACGG
This sequence comes from Chloroflexota bacterium, assembly GCA_021372725.1. Taxonomy (GTDB): domain Bacteria; phylum Chloroflexota; class Anaerolineae; order Anaerolineales; family Anaerolineaceae; genus JAJFTV01. The sequence continues at coordinate 22,988 of JAJFTV010000036.1, forward strand.
ACAAATCAGTGGGTAATCAGTGGCCAGAGTATGAATTCTGTTGAACTGGATAACAGGGTAAAGACGGTCTTCAAATCAACGGCAACCTGTCTTTTCGATTTTTACCACTTTCTCAATCACCCAAAAGCAATCATCAACAGAGTAGAATTCGATCCCAAAATTGCAGAATATTTTGATCCCAGGGTTCATAAGAATGCAGTTTTTGTAGCCCCACATCTTAGTAATTTTGATCTTCTGGGGCAAGCGCTTGGTATCATGGGCTATACTTTTCAGATACTGTCCTATTCCGAACCCGGTCGCGGCTATCAATGGCAGAATAAAATCAGAACAGATTCTGGCCAAATCATCACCCCAACGTCCATTTCCGCTTTGCGTCAGGCCAGGTCTCGTCTTCAGAATGGCGGGAATGTTCTAACTGGATTGGATCGCCCGGTCGACTCTTTAAAATTTCACCCTCTTTTCTTTGGATACCCCGCCTCACTTCCGGTAGCCTATGCTCACCTCGCATTACAGGCCAATGTTCCAGTCGTGGTTGTTTCTGCCATTACAAAGCCGGATGGCAATTATTTCCTCTACGCCTCTGATCCTGTAAAGATGGTTTCGACAGGTGATGCGTATGGTGAAGCAATACGAAATGCGGAGGCTGTCTTGGAAGTAGCTGCAGAGATCATAACAAAATATCCTGAACAATGGTCAATGTTTTATCCAGTCTGGCCACAATTCATGCCGGCTAATTCAGAAACAAATTTGAAAACAAAGGAAACTTCGAGATGGCTAAAAAGAAAAAAATGAAAAAAACCGCCAAGTTAAAGCATGAACGAATAAACGATATTCTGCTTGGCCCCATTGAAAGACCTTTGATTGCATGGTTCGTAAAAATTCTTCCAAAATGGGTTACCCCTGACATTCTTACATTCACTGCCTTATTCGCCTGTGTTGTTGTCTTTTTAGGTTATTATCTCTGTAAATATGACAAAGCATTCCTTTGGTTGGCTAGTTTTGGTTTAATTTTGAACTGGTTTGGAGACAGTTTGGATGGCAGCGTTGCCAGATATCGAAAAATCGAACGGCCGCGTTTTGGATTTTTTATCGATCACACCATGGATGCAATCGGGATCGTCCTCATATTCCTTGGAATCGGCTGTTCTCCTTATTCGCATTTCAGTATCGCCGTTTTGCCCCTCATCAGTTACCTGATGATGGAAGTACAGGCAATTTCCTCTTTGTATGTAAATAATGTATTCAAGATTTCCTATGGAAGGCTTGGCCCCACCGAAGCAAGAGCTTTTGCGGTCATCGGCAACGCACTGCTTTTCTTTTTGGAATCGCCATCGATGACATTACCCTTCGGCAATGTTTTTGTTTGTGATTTCATATTGGTTATCCTTGCGGTAGTTATGCTGACGATGTTCATTTACAGTGTGAACAAGGTCGGTCGAAAACTGTCGCGAGAAGAATCACAGAGAACTATTCAGCAATTGAACGGGCACATTGCAACCGGCATGGCACACAATAAGCCAGATTTTTAGGATTTATTCCACAGTCACAGATTTAGCCAAATTACGAGGTTGATCAACATCCAAACCTCGGTACACGGCGATGTGATAGGCCAGTAATTGTAAAGGGATGATGTTGATGACCGGACCTAACAGCCAGGGGGTTTTGGGGACCCACAGGACATAATCGGAAAGTTTCTGAATTTCCTCATCCCCTTCAGTCGCCAATGCGATGACTTTCCCGCCGCGGGCTTTCACCTGCTCAATCTGGCTTATCATTTTGTCATACCATGGGTCACGCGGCACCAAGGCAATCACGGGCATATCGTTGTCTATCAGGGCGATGGGTCCATGTTTCATTTCACCGGCCGGATAAGCCTCTGCATGGATATACGAAATCTCTTTTAATTTTAATGCACCCTCATAGGCAATAGGCATATTAATTCCACGACCCAGATACAATGCGTTGGTCACACTTTCCATTTCCAGCGCAATGCTTCTAACTTCATTCTCCCGGTCAAGGCATCTTCCTGCCAAATCGGGAATTAGGCGCAAATCCGATATCCATTTATCTATTTCATTTTTATCAGCCTGCCCACGAAATTTAGCCAATAAAGCCGCAATCATGTAAAGGTCTACCAGGGGCGCCGTAAATGCCTTGGTGGAGGCGACGCCAATTTCAGGTCCGGTCTGCATGGAAAGATAGCCATCTGAAATCCTCATCACCTGAGATCCCAGGACATTGACGATGGACCACAGAATTGCCCCTCTTTTCCTGCCTTCCTCCATGGCAGCCAATGTATCTGCCGTCTCGCCAGATTGGCTGATCGCGAGCAGCACATCCCCCTTGTTGACGATGGGCTCTTGATAACGGAATTCGGATGCAATGGTTACTTCAGTGGGTATACGCGCAATTTTTTCTATAAGTGTTTTCCCCACCATCCCCGCATACGCAGCCGTACCACACGCGGTGATATGGATTTTGTTGATCTTCTGCGCAAGATCTTTGGTTAAATTTAGTTGTGGCAGGCGCAATTCACAATCATCAAAATCCACTCTTCCCGCCAAAGTATCGGTCAATGAACGAACCTGTTCATGGATTTCCTTGTGCATGAAATGACGATACTTTCCTTTTTCCGCTGAAATGGGATCCCAGGAAACAGTTTCTATTTTTAGCTGGACCGGTTTCCCATCCAATGTCTGAATGGAAATGTCTTCCCGTGTTACTTCAGCCATTTGATGTGATTCAAGAAATACAATGTTACGGGTATGCTCCAGAATGGCCGGCAGATCCGACGCGATGTACATTTCATCTTTTCCGATGCCCAATACTACACCGCCTGCATTTCCAATTCTGGCTGCAATCAAACGCTCGGGGCACAGTCTCGACATCACCACCACACCGTGTGCACCTTTCAGCATCCTTAAAGTTTGCCTGACTGCGTCACTAAAATCACAGCCCGACATCATAAATCGTTCAATTAAATGGACTATCGTTTCGGTATCCGTATCCGAATTGAAGTTCACACCCTCACTGGTCAATTCATTTCTGAGCTCAAGATAATTCTCGACAATGCCATTATGGACAACCACAACATCACCCGTCATGCCCATGTGGGGATGTGCATTACGAGATGTTGGTTCCCCATGTGTTGCCCACCGGGTGTGACCGATTCCAATATTCCCTGCAATGGGGTTCCCATCTACCATTGATGAGAGATTACTTAGTTTTCCGGCATCTCTTCGAAGTTCGATCTTTCCGTTTTGAATAACTGCAAGTCCAGCAGAATCATATCCCCGATATTCAAGTTTTTTCAAGCCATTGAGAATGATGGTTGTTGCATTTTGATACCCGATATATCCAACAATACCGCACATAGCAGCTCCTTAAAGAAATGAAGTCTATGAAACTTCAACTTTCCCATTAATGTTACCTGGGATAGTATTTGGATTTTTTTGAAGAACAGATGGGATTACATCTGGAAGGCTTCCGCTGATCTTTCGATTTTCCCGGGGTTCAGAGTTTCAATCTGAACTGTTTCCGGTTAACTCCGGCCTGCGCCGGAGAACCTTCCTCCTCGTCACCGCTTTCCTGCTGCGGCCTTGCGCTTATTCTTCTGGTAAACTACTCTCTGAATATTCCTCCTTTCTTTATCCAGAATCATTATACCTTAATCCCGATTGTCAAGACCCCGCATGAAGTGCCACACATCTTCTCACAAATGGACATCTGAAAAATGTAAAACGCAGAGACATGACCACATCTCTGCGTTCTTTTACCAATCTGTTTATTGATTTATCCGCCGTGTCTCTTTACCAGATCGACCACATCCGGAAAATCAATATTTAATCGTTTTAGTGATTCAACCGTCGGTATGCCATTTTTTGTCCAGCTTCTTCTTGCATAAACCGTATCCACCAATGTGTTATATCGCTCTGTGCGATATTTCCTCACCGCAGCAACCTTCTCGGTTGTGCTCATATTTTCCGGATCAATTCCGGCCTCGTCTTTGAGCTGTTTATCATACCGCTCAACGCGTGATTCATATTCCACATTGGTAACCGGTCCAACCATCCTGTATGGAGGTAAATCATATTCCCGTGTCCCGTATCCCATACGCAGGTTGAACACTCTCTGGAAGTAATAGACCCGTTCAGCCTGGAGAATCATCTTTTCCTCGGTCATTTCCTCACCGGTGACACCCTCATATAACCAACGATAGTTCTCCTGATGTTCAGGTACTTTTGCCGGCTCTTTGGCTGTTTTGTTACTCGCTGGAGTAATATCGTTCCAGGGTAATTTACATAATCCCTGCAAACTAAACCAGGTCCGGAACATGGGAAAATAATAAAGGGCTTCCGCTTTATCATCAAAAGTTGGGATCTGCTTGTGCACAAGTTCCATAAAAATCAGCCAGGCTTCATCATGCTGAGCTCCTTTATTGGCCATGGCGTAACCACCTTGTTGTGTCACTGATTCTTTGGTCATGTACATCGAAACTTCCAAACCTTTTACTTCCATGCCAATATCCTCTAAAAAGGCTGGATCAGCGCCATACTTTTCGGTAAAGATCTTTTTCATGGCTCGAATACCCTGGCCAATGATCATTCCAAAACCTTCACCGCGCGCCATTTGGTGTACCACCTCAAGTGCCACATCACCATTTCCCCAGGTAAATTCCAGTCCGCCGGTATCTTCTTTCGTGATCACCCCGGCTTCGTAACATTCATATACAAATGCCAGGCTTGTACCGAAAGAGATCGTGTCAATACCATAGGTATCGCAGTAAAAATTTAACTCGAGCATGAAATGGCGATCAAAAATGCCCAAATTTGATCCAATCGCACCGATCGTTTCGTATTCCGGGCCATCCACGAATACTTTCTGGCCGGCATAAGGGCCAGTCTTCAGTTCAAACTCCGATACACCATGGGCACAAGCCATTTGGCATCCATACCAGCATCCGTCAGGGCCGCGTGTATCAAACAGTTTTTTCCACTCTTCACGATAATATTCGACCGCTTTATCATCTTTGCCAAAGCGGTAGTTTTCAACCGGCAAGAGATCGTAATCGTTCATGATACCGACCAGATAGGTCGTACCTGTATGCGCCATATCATTTTGCGAGCCATCAAATTCAGCCAGCTCACGATTGATGCGTTTTCCGGCCTTGCGAAGAAGTTCCATATTTACGGCACCATTGGTATTGGCGGATAACCGGCTGAAACGAACCACAATCGCCTTTATTCGCTTGTCACGCAGGACAGTCCCTGCTCCACCGCGTGCCGCCTGTTTAATCCGTACCTCATCCCGACGGGCATCATAGTAGCTCAGATTCAACCCGCACATGGCCACATGATCGGCAGCCTCACCGGCAGAAACGACGGAAATGCTCCTCATATCTGCCTTGTCTTTTGCATACATCTCGGTCAGTTCCCGGTTGAGAAGGTGGGTGTTGATATCTTCCAGCGGTGCTTCTTCAATCCTGACTATCCCTTCATCACCATCGATGTAAATGATCACATCCTTTTCAGCTTTTCCCTGAACTTCGATGGCATCCCATCCGGAAAATTTCAGGTAAGGGCCAAAATAACTTCCGCCATTACTATCGATAACAGAATTTGTCAAAGGAGAAATGGTAACCACTGTGGATTTTCCGGTGCCAGGATAATTTGTGATCCCGGCAATGGGTCCAGCCGAAATTACGATCTCGTTTTCAGGATCATTCCATTTTGTATCATCTTTAATCCCATTCCATAGCAGCCAAAGGCAAAATCCACGTCCACCAGTAAAGATTTCTTTCATCTCGGCTGTCACGGGTTTGCTTGAAATGGCGCCAGTACTAACGTTGACATACAATGTCCGGTTTGCATAACCTCGCTCTACCGGCGCCAAATTGTATTTCATCTCTGACAGAATACGGTGAGCGTCGCGCATCTTGACTGGGGAGAATGATGTCATTTTTCCTCGCTTTTCATTTTGAGAAATAAAATGGAATAGCACTTACACAGCATAAATTATAATTTAGTAATTCCCGGTTTTCAAAACCCATCTCATCAAATTTCATGATAAATGTCACACATTTCACGCTGTACCTGGTAAGCCAGATTCACCCCATTCACCATTCCAAAATTGAAAGGTACCCCATTTTCCATCTCTCATCCATTGTGGATCAGTTTTCACCATTTTTGTATATCCACCCTTTTCGTAACCTACCCCTATCTCTGATTTTATTATTCGTATTGCCAGCAGAGCAGAAGGGAAATAGCTGATGACTTTTGGAAATGGATCCTGGTAATCCCATCGTCTATCGCCCAGCAAGCGCCGGTAATTTGCATCTCCTTTACTGATGATGAAATCCGATGAACCCAAATCGTTATACAAATGGCTGGGCATTTTCCAAAACGGCAGTGGATAAGCCCAAAATGGATCACATTCGATCCTGATTTTCATTTCTGACATATACCTGCCCAGTTGTCCTCCAAAGCGTGCCAGCCCCTCATACTTGCCCCCTTGCTCTGATAACAATTGAATACTTTGATAAACATCTGCTTCAATCACATCCGACACAAAAATAGGGCAAGGTTTTACATGAAGAACTGCCTGGTTTATGACACCTTGTTCAAGCAAAAACTGAACCATGCACAAGTCACCCAGCAGCTCAAACCCGGCATTATCGATCAGAATGTCGAGCCTGGATATTTTTCGTGCAAAAAACCAATCCAGAGCCTGTCGAACATCATCCACCATTAGGTAATCATTTTGGGCCGTTCTTGCAGATTGTTGTCTCGTCACTCCTTCTTTCACAGGCCAAAGACTCAAATCCACACGGTTACCTTCCAGAATATATAACAACAGCTTTCCAAAAATGGCTTTATTTGTTTCCTTTTCCTGCTTCTGTTCATTCAGCCATTTCAATAAATCGTTTATGGATTGCCGGGAAGCACGAAAACTCTCTGTCTTCTGAAAGCGAAATGGGTCAACCTGGAAATATTTACCGTTATTAAAATAATCAATCGCTTCCAATATTCTGCGGTAAAAATAAAACTCGACAAACAACCAGGGGACTTCAAGCCAATTCTGGCCAATATACGGTTCTATCAAAGAATTCCATTCTTCCCAATCTCCACAATCATCACGGTGGATCGGCCGAATTGGCCCATAAGGAATTTCTTTTATTAAATCATTGATCCTGTTTTCAATTTCTGGAGGAAATGAATTTTCGAGTACAACTCGTCTACCGATTTCCGGCAATCGCACGGTTATCGAATATTCTGTCCATTGTTTATCGGCCTTTCCGCTTAAGGGTCTTGGTAAGTTGTTGCCATATACGGACATCCATTTTTGTAAATTTGTCATTCATCTCCCGTTTTGATGGTGCTATAATCGATTTCATATACCTGTACTAAGTCAATTATTATAATGGTTGCATTGATTAAACGTATCTTCCAGATATTTTACCGTTGGTTCACTACCCCACAGGCCGGTTCCCTAATCCTTCCCAGTAACCTGGTTAACGTCCAGATGGACGCTATCGGGGTAGGGATGGCCAGTGCAGCCCTGCCCTTCGTACCGGTATTTCTGGCACGCCTGGGTGCAGACAATTATCAGGTAGGTTTGATTACCTCCTTACCGGCAATTACCGGGTTATTACTCTCCATACCCATGGGGCAATACATTGAAACCCGTAAAAACATTGTCCCATGGTACAGTGTGAGCCGCGCAATTGGCCTGTCAAGATTTGCAGTGATCGGCCTTGTTCCCTTCTTTTTTAAATCCGAAACAGCCATTTTGGTTATTCTTATCGTCTGGGCAATATTTACCATTCCACAGACTCTTCTTGCCAACATGTTCAATTTTCTTATGAACATGGTTGCTGGCCCGTCTGGCAGATTTGAACTTCTCTCGCGTCGTTGGTCGATCATTGGGATCACAACAGCCATTACCGTGTTCATTGCCGGGCAGATTTTGGATCGAATTGCATTCCCCATAAATTATCAAATCGTGTTCATCCTCTTTTCTTTGGGTGGAGTTCTAAGCTACCGATATTCGCGGCAGCTCATCATTCCTGAACAAGAAAAACGACCTTCTTTTACAGGTAAAAAAGTCACCCAATTACTAAAAGAATTGTATGGTCTGGTAAAAAACGAACCGCCCTTTATTCTTTTTGCTTCCAAAAGATTTGTTTTTACATTCGGCCTGACAATGGTATCCCCCCTTTTGCCCTTATATTACGTGCGTCAAATTGGTGCTTCTGATTCGTGGATTGCCATATTCAGCACCACACAAACCCTGTTAAATTTTGTAGGCTATTTTGTCTGGTTGAAATGTTCACACACCAAAGGCTCACGGTTTATTTTGATTACGACTACATTTGTCATGTCATTTTATCCTTTGCTGGTAGCAGTTTCTTCCCAGTTTTGGCTTATTGCTATTTTTGCAGCGGTTCAAGGGTTATTCGAAGCCGGCTTGAATCTTGTTTTCTTCGATGAATTAATGAAAACTATTCCAGAGGATCGATCTGCCACATTTGTTTCCATAAATCAAAGTATGCAATTTCTTGCCAGCGTTGCAGCGCCTATCATCGCAACTTTTTTAGCCGACAAAATTGGACTGCAATATTCATTAATGGCAGCCACCGGGGTTCAACTGATGGGATTTTTCATGTTTCTATGCGGTAAGCCCATTAATTTAAAACTGGCCAAAGCGAATTAGTGATGACTTATAGGGGATGTAACCTGCCGTAATGCCAACGACAAATAAATCCAAAGAATTAATCAGGTATAATTAAACTGAATTTTTTCGCGTTTAAATAACATAACGACAATCGAATTGAAGGAGCCAAATAATGAACATTCCCACCAATCTTAAATTTACGAAATCTGATGAATGGGTCCTCGTTGAGGGGAACACAGCGACAATTGGGATCAGTGACTTTGCCCAAAACCAACTTTCAGACATTGTATATGTTGAATACCTGGTTGAACCCGATGATGAAATTAAGACCAACACCACAATCGCCACTCTTGAATCTGTAAAAGCTGCCGCCGATGTTAATTGCCCTTTGGCTGGAACCGTTTTGGAAGTCAATGAAACACTCCCGGATGCACCGGAATCCATCAATACGGGACCCTATGATGCATGGATGGTAAAAATCGAATTGACCGACAAGGCTGGACTAGATGCCCTGATGGACGCAGCAGCCTATGAAAAATATTGCCAGGAGCGTGAACACTAATGTTTACCCCACATACCGACACCGAACGAAAGGAAATGCTGAAAGCGATCGGGGTGAAATCGCTGGAAGACCTTTTCCAGGTCATCCCAAAAGAATATCGCTTTCCTGAATTGGAATTGCCTGAAGCGCTCACCGAAATGGAGGCTCACAAGTATCTGGATGAACTTGCCATGGAGAACGAAAACACCAATGACCTGCTTTGTTTTCTGGGCGCAGGCGTATATAACCATTATGTTCCCGCTGCGGTGGATGCCATTATTCGCCGTGGCGAATTTTTAACCGCCTATACTCCCTACCAACCGGAAATCTCACAAGGAACACTGCAATCAATTTTCGAGTACCAAAGCTTGATCGTTGCTTTAACAGGCATGGATGTCTGTAACGCTTCGCATTACGATGGTGCTACTGCTACTGCCGAGGCAGGAATCCTCGCCTATCACCACTTCAGAACAAAACGCAATAAATTTATTGTCTCACCCACTGTTCACCCACAATACCGGGCCACTCTCCGAACCTATATGGCTGGAATAAAGAAAATTGTGATCACCGGTGATGATACGGATCCACTCGCTTCACCCGATGAATTAGTCTCCATCATCGATAACGACACAGCCATGGTTGTTGTCCAATATCCAGATTTCTTTGGCCGCATCTACGATTACACTGAATTGGGTAAAGCGGTACATGCTGCCGGAGCTATATTTGTCGTTGCGGCAAATCCCACTGCGCTCGGTCTACTTAAACCGCCCTCCGAATTTGGGGCGGACATCGTCGTAGGCGAAGGTCAACCTCTTGGTCTGCCAATGTCATTTGGCGGCCCATATTTGGGTCTCTTTGCGACAACAAACGAATTGATGCGGAAAATTTCCGGCCGCCTGGTTGGGGAGACTATTGATGACCAGGGAAAACGCGGCTATGTTTTAACGCTCACTGCCCGTGAACAACATATTCGCCGTGAAAGAGCCACGTCCAACATCTGTTCCAATCAAGGCTTAATGGCCCTGGCCTCGACAGTCTATCTAAGCCTGTTGGGGAAGAGTGGCCTAAAGCAAGTCGCTGAGCTTTGTTATCACAAAGCACATTATGCAGCCGAACAAATAACCCAAATACCTGGCTTTAGCCTTTGCAATGACATACCATTCTTCCATGAAGTGGCGATTTGTTGCCCTGCTCCTGTATCAGAAATCAACGAAGTATTATTGGAACATGGCATCATTGGCGGTTATGATCTGGGTCAGGATTATCCCACACTGAAAGATCACATGCTTATTGCTGTAACAGAAAAAATTACACGCGAAGACATTGATTATTTCTGTGAAGTCCTGAAGGAGTTTTCAAATGACTGAACCTACCATTTATGAATTATCTTCACCTGGCCGTAAAGGGGTACAGTTCCCAGAATCCGATGTGCCAAAAACTGAATTGCCGCAGTCATTTTTACGTTCAAAACTCCCGCTTCCAGAACTTTCTGAAGTGGATGTCATCCGGCATTTCACAAAACTGTCCAAACTAAATTATTCCATTGATCAGGGCATTTATCCACTGGGTTCCTGCACAATGAAATATAACCCACGGATCAATGAAGAAGTGAGCAGATTCCCCGGTTTTGCATTGACACACCCGCTGCAGCCTGTAGAAACAGTCCAGGGTAACCTGGCATTGATGTACCAGCTTCAGGAATGGCTGGCCGAAATCATTGGCATGAAGGGTGTCAGCTTGCAGCCTGCAGCCGGCGCACATGGTGAGTTTACCGGGGTCAGCATTATTCGCAAGTATCATGCCGATCGCGGTGACCTACTCCGTACCCGAATGCTTGTTCCAGATTCTGCTCATGGCACAAACCCGGCCACCATCTCAATGGCAGGCTTTGAAGCAGTCAATATTCCCTCCGATGCGCGCGGAAATGTGGATTTGGAAGCCCTTAGAGCTGCCTGTGATGAGACTGTGGCAGGCCTTATGTTGACAAACCCCAATACTTTAGGCTTGTTCGATGAGCATGTTTGTGAGGTGGCTGGAATAATCCATGAATGTGGCGGTCTCCTCTACGGTGATGGAGCAAACCTGAACGCTCTCATGGGGATCGCCAAACCCGGTGAGCTGGGGATCGACATCATGCATTACAACCTGCACAAGACATTTTCCACTCCTCATGGTGGAGGCGGTCCAGGTGCAGGCCCGGTAGGTGTCGCCGATTTCCTGGTGGACTATCTCCCCGGCCCCATCGTAGTCATGGTGGAAGAAGGCGATGAGGAGAATCCACCCTATTTTGACTTTCAAATGCCGTCAAAATCCATCGGTCGGGTGAAAAGCTTCTGGGGTCACTTTGGCGTGATTATCCGGGCCTTTACCTACATCAGCATGCACGGTGATGAAGGCCTGCGAAAAGTCTCCCAGATGGCGGTCCTCAATGCCAACTATATCCTGGCGCTCATCAAAGATAAATATACACTGCCCTATGATCGAATCTGTATGCATGAATTTGTCGTGGAAGGTCAGTGGAAAGATGCACCAGGCATACATGCTTTGGATGTAGCCAAACGGTTGATGGATTATGACTTCCATCCCCCCACAAATTACTTCCCCTTGATTGTACCTGAGGCACTAATGATCGAGCCTACCGAAACAGAAAGCAAACAAACCATGGATGCATTCGCCGAGGCACTGAACAAAATAGCGGATGAAGCAAAATCCGACCCGGATCTTTTGCATAATGCCCCTCATAATGCCCCGATCAGACGGCTTGATGAAGTCAAAGCGGCTCGTGATCTTGTAATGTGTTGTCATTTCCCTGAAAACGAATAGAAACTATCTTTTTACCCATATCGATGAAACGGGACTGTCCAAAAAATGACAGTTCCGTTTGGTTTGTTAACAGATATTTTTATGTATAATTATTACAGGAAAGGAGGTGATCAAATTGTACCATGCAAAACAAACAGAAAAAGGCCAGGGATTGGTTGAGTATGCATTGATTTTACTTTTGGTCGCTCTCGTCGTTATTCTAACTCTGATAATTCTGGGGCCGGCAATTGGCAATAGTTATTCCAATGTTATTGAAGTGATTTAATTTTTTTCATCCATATTTTTGGAAGAAAAGGAGACGGCGAAATCCCGTCTCCTTTTCTTTTGTAGATTCTATTGTTCAGATAAATTTGTGGTAATGTATTCCCCGGTCATCTGAACAGCCGTTGGCAGTTTGTCGGCAAATTTACCGCCTGCCTGGGCTAATGTGGATTTACCACCGCCACCGCCGCCAATTTCCTTCGCCAAAACACGCACCATTTTTACCGCATCCAATCCTCTCGCAACAAGGTCTTCTGTTACTGCGATGATCAGGACAGGCTTTTCGTTACTGACAGAACCCAATACCGCCACACCGGATGGATATCTGTTCTTAAATTGATCAGATAATGATCTCAATGTATCGATGTCTGCATCCGGGATTATCCCGGCTAATACCGGGATGCCGTTCACAATCCGGGTGTTTTTCAATTGCTCATCGAATGCAAAATTGGCATTCTTTTGAATGAGCTGTTGGATCTGTTTTTTCGCCTGATCCAGTTCCTCGAGCAATCCGGTTATCTTGGCAGGAACTTCTTCTGATCCTGTGTTTAATATTCGGGAGGATCGCTTTAATGCGTCCAATTGTGTACGAACAACTTCATAAGCGCCTTCGCCGGTTACCGCCTCAATTCTGCGTATTCCGGATGCAATACTCCCTTCACTTTGAATCAGGAAAATGCCAATCTCACCTGTATTTTCCACATGGGTTCCTCCGCATAGTTCATAAGAAATGGTTTCATGATTTCCAATCCTGACTGTACGGACAACCTGGCCATATTTCTCTCCGAATAAAGCCGTTGCGCCATCTTTGACAGCTTCATCCAGATTTTTATGCGCTATCCTCAATTCAATTTCCGAGTAGATATCACGATTTACAATTTCTTCAATTTGATGAAGCTCTTCTGCGGTAATGGCTTCCGGATGCGTAAAATCAAACCTCAGGTATTCCGGTGATACAAGCGAGCCCGACTGGCGGGCATGCTCACCCAATACCTTCTGTAATGCTGCATGGAGTAAATGGGTTGCTGTATGATTACGCATAATGGCCATCCGCCGGCGATGATCCACCCTGGCAATGGTTGCATCACCAATCTGCGGAGAGCCCTTCACAACCTTGCCGGATATGGCGATCATCCCTGCCGCAACTCGATGTGAATTCTCCACGGCAATTTCCCATGTGCCATTGAGTTCTGTGAGCCAGCCTGTATCGGCCACCTGACCGCCCGATTCGATGTAAAAAGGTGAACTCGGAATAACAACCTCAATCTGATCCCCAGGCTCTGCCTGCACTGCAAGAATACCATTTTTGAGGATCACCAACAGCTCACCGGTTCTTTCCAAATCTGAATACGGATTATATTCAACGCCCTCTGTTGTCAACTTGTTATTATCAACAAGATCTTCCAGGATATGCCCAAAGAAATCAGACCGTTCCATTCCACCGGATTCTGCCACTCTGCTGGCCGAGGATAGCGCCCGGTGTGCTTCCATCGCTTTCCTGAAACCCTTTTCATCCACATCATACCCGGTTTCCATGACAATATCCCGTGTAATCTCCAGAGGCAAGCCATGCGTGGCATAAAGATCGAATGCATCTTCGCCCCTTAGTATTTTGGTTTCACTTTTTGACAACAGATCCAGCATTTCGGTCAAGCGGGTCAATCCATTTTCGACCGTTTTCTGAAAGCGTACTTCTTCTCGGAAAAGCTGGTTACGGATAATTTCCTTGCTCCTGACAAGCTCAGGATATGCATCTCCAAATTCGTTGACAACAATTTCTGAGAGTTTGTACAAAAATGGTTCCATTAATCCAATTTTCCGGCCAAATAAAGCTGCCCGGCGAATGATCATTCGGCAAACATAATTTCTGGCAACATTCCCCGGTATGACCCCATCTGCGATTAAAAATGACGCGGTTCGAATATGATCCCCGATCACCCGATAGGGAGTGATCATTTCCTGGCGGGTTTCATCATTATGTCCGGTCAAAACCTGCAGGGTATCCAGGATGGGGGTGAATAAATCAGTTTTGTAATTCGAGTCGACATTTTGGAGTATGGAGACAATCCTTTCAAATCCCATGCCCGTATCAACATGTTTTTGCGGCAGGCTTTGGAATGTGTTTGCATCCAAACGGTTATACTGGATGAAAACAAGATTCCAGATTTCCAAAAATCTTCCGCAATCTCCATTTACTTCACATTGATGCCCTGGAACATTTTTCCTGGTGCACCGCTCCGCTCCAAAATCGTAGTGAATTTCGCTGCACGGGCCGCAAGGGCCGGTTTCTGCCATCTCCCACAGATTATCTTTTCTCCCAAAATATAATATATGTGACGCATCTATTCCTGGTTGTATTTTCCATTGATCAAATGCTTCATCATCGGTGGGTATCTGTCCATACTCGTCTTTGAACACGGTCATCCACAACCGTGATTTATCGAGCTGCCACACTTGTGTCAACAATTCCCAGGCCCATTGAATGGCTTCTTTTTTATAATAATCACCAAAGGACCAATTTCCCAGCATTTCAAAAAAGGTGTGGTGGGTGTCATCCCTGCCAACCTCATCCAGATCATTGTGTTTTCCGGCTACACGCAAACACTTTTGTGAGTTGACAGCTCGTGTGTAGGGGCGTTTATCGGTTCCTAAAAAGATATCCTTGAATTGAACCATCCCTGCGTTTGTAAACAGCAAGGTTTGATCCCCCCCGGGTACCAATGAAGCAGAGGGCACAAATGTGTGATCTCTTTCCAAAAAGAACTCAATAAATGATTGGCGAATTTCAGAACCAGATAAGGTTTTTTCCATTCCTGCACTCCGGTAAATAAATAATAATCCCTTTCAGGAGGAATTGTTACTCCTGAAAAGGATTATTATAACAAATCATGTCAAATACTCTATCGTGAGACAGCAACTTTATCCACGTGCCCATTCCTGTCAATCCGGGCGCGTAAGTAATGCCGGTGAATTTTCTCGGCAATGGGAACTGTTTTGCTGACCGTTACAACAGTCTGACCTTTTCCGTTTTTACGTACAGACCGGTTGGTTCTGGTCTGTTTCTGGCCAAACGCATCTTCGAACCCCGGATCGGTCATCATTTGCTGCTGACTGACATGAATATTCAATTCTTCCAATCCAGGCAGATAGATTTCGGCAATCTTTTTTACTTCATGGAGTGTCTCGGCAGAGATGTCTTGTTCAAAATCGGCCATATCCTCATCATCCGACATGATATTCACTTTTGGAGCAAGAATTCGCCGTACCCCGTGTTTGCTCTTCCCCTGCTGGACCGTGATCGTCGACATTGGGTCACCGTAATAGATAAATGAAAGTAAAGTTTTCTGATCTTCCCCGTCCAGAAAACCTTGTCTTTTATCCATTTCTTTTACAAAATCAAGTTTGGCTTGAATAAATGCCTCACCCAAACTGGTGGCGCCAGTTATGTTTTTCCAAAAATAATTTGCCAATAAATCTGCACCGATTAATGGAGTATCAATAGAGCCATAAGCAACGCAGGTCGAGCCGATAAAGGATCCTGTGCCAATCCCCAAATACTTAAGCGCGATGGATTGATCCTCTGTTTTTCCATTTACAA
>JAJFTV010000052.1 GCA_021372725.1 Chloroflexota bacterium
TCCACTCTTCCGGAACGTAATTCAGAGCAAATGCCGCCACCAAACTAACCATGACCAGGAAGGCGGTTCCCAGGTATAGACCGCCGACAATATGCCTCGTACTTTTCCGCGTTCGCGCCTGGGCAAAAATTATGGTCAGGATGATGACATAATCGATACTTGTTGAGACAAAAACAGCCAGTGCGGAAATAATCGTCTGAATCACTTGCTCACCTCTTCTAAAGTTTTTTTGGTATTACACTCGACCACCCCGGGGGGATTGGTTGGTGTTGGTTCAGAAATATGCGATGGCTTTGAGGTACCACTTCAGCGGTTTAACTAAAGTTCGCGGGTGATTGGGTCTTCAATATAAAACTGGCGCGCTTACCCAAATGAATATCTTTTCCCGGCACGGTCAGATACAGGTCGAGTATTTGTAAGAACTTTTGGGGGTGGGCAGCAAGTTCGCTCACCGGGTTGGATTTTTTGCTGCTCATTATCAAAGCAAATATGGATGATTTACCTGGCGTTGTAATTGACGCACTCATACACACCTTTGGCAATGTCTGCAAGCAGTGATTCTGCCAGGGCTAACAAATCGACTACGCGGTCATCACTCAAACGGTAGGTGACGTTACGACCTCGCTGTTCTGTAGACACCAAACCACAATCGCGTAAACAACCCAGGTGATTGGAGGTATTCGGCTGGCTCATGCCCGTAGCTGCAACAATTTCTGTTACCGTCAGGGGACCGTTGCGTAACGCTTGTAAGATGTTCAGGCGCGCCGGGTCACCAAAGCCGCGGAACAACTTGGCTTGCAATTGAACACCTTCTGCATTGAAATTGTTCAGCATTTCTGCGCTCCCTTTTACATATTTACGCATAATGATACATTGATATATCACTCGATGCAAATCTATTGGTCAAGGAGAATTGAAAAAAAGAGATCAGCGCAGCAGACCTGGGTGGAAGTAACCAGCAAGACGAAAAGAATTAACCGGGATATTTGGCTCAAACACAAGTCCTTCTTTGCCTTGGCGGGTGTTTTTGGTCTTTCGGTATTCAGGTTTTCCACCCATCAGGTGTGCTACAATTCCCAAAATCAACATTGCCGTAAGATGGAGTAATTCCAGTATAGAATTGACCTTTTGATTCGGGATTACTTTGGCGAATGCGACTTGATCGAAAAGGTTTCAATGGACCAAAATCTCTATTCAGGAGAGAAATTGAGTGACGAAATTAGTTGTCGCGCTTAGCGGTGGAGTGGATAGTTCAGTTGCAGCCGCCTTATTGGTCAGGCAGGGCTATGAGGTGACTGGCGTCACTATGCGCCTGTGGAGCGAACCTGGCTGTGAGCATGAAAATCGTTGCTGCACACCCGAAACCAGGCAGATTGCCGGGCGGGTGGCGGAAAAGTTGAACATCCCATTCAAAATTCTCGGTGCTGAAGAAGTTTTCCGGGAGCAGGTGGTTCAATCCTTTCTGGATGGGTACCAATATGGAGAAACCCCCAATCCGTGCATTTTCTGCAATCGATATATCAAGTGGGGGTTCATGCTTGCCTTTGCCCGCACTATTGGCGCATCCTTTATCGCCACCGGACATTATGCCCGCATCATCCGCGCGGAAAACGGTCTCTATGAGCTTTGGAAGGGCGTCGATCCGGCGAAGGATCAAGCCTATATGTTGAGTCTGCTCGATCAGGAACTCCTGGCACAGACCCTCTTTCCATTGGGAAACCTTTACAAAGCACAGACCCGGCAAATTGCCCGCGAGATGGATCTGCCCGCAGCTGACCAGCCGGAGAGCCAGGATCTTTGTTTCCTGGGGGAAAGCGACTACCGTGTTTTTCTGCGAAAATACGTCCCTCAAGTTGTGCAGCCTGGCTTGATCGAAAACCGGGCAGGCAAAGTGCTGGGAGAACACCAGGGACTCGCTTTCTATACCATCGGGCAGCGAAAAGGGTTACCCTCTTCCACGCAACCTCTTTATGTCCTGGAAAAAAGAATGGAGGACAACGTATTGATAGCCGGCTTCGGGGAGGAATTAGGAAGGGAAGAGTTTCTTACCGCTTCAGTAAATTGGATTGCGGGGGAATCTCC
>JAJFTV010000004.1 GCA_021372725.1 Chloroflexota bacterium
CGCTCCTGGAAATTGAATAAAAAAGAAATTGTCTGGATTCTGGGAAGTCTTTTCACCTTTTCGTTGATTCTGATCGCAGCAACAACCTGGAATTATTCTGCCGGAACAATGGATTCAATCTCCAAAATCATGTATGGAAAGAGTTTTGCCTATGACGGCATCACCGCGTTAAACCAAAGCGCATTGGGAGTTATGGGCTCATACATGATCATTATGCAATCCATCAGCGTATTTATCAACGCGGATTACATGTACCTGGTGGAACCGGCGTTTGCCTTTTCACTTTTTGCAATATTTCTGCTGTTGGGTAAGGAGATTCTTTCTTCCAAAGTAAAAAACTGGTTGCCCGTCACACTTCTAATTCTCGGACTGTTTGCAAGCACATATTTCATTCGCTTTCAAATTTTCTACATTCATGACAATCTCATCGCGGCGTCCTACTTATTAATGAGTCTGGCAAGTTTTTGGCTGAACATCAAGGACAAGAATCCATATTGGCTCATTTTCGGTATGCTCGGTTTGTTGGGGTTCAGTCTTACGAGAATTGAAGCCCCTCTTTTCGCGATTTGTTTTCTGGCGATTGTTGTCAGTACACAGCAAGTCCCAAAGAAACATCAGCTAACCGCCTTTATCCCATTCCTTTCATTGATTATCCTCTGGTACTTCAGAATATATCTAACATTGGATACCGGGGGGCGTTTCCTCAAACCAGACAACACATTATTCACCATAGGGATCCTGTTTGCTTTTGGGCTATATATTTACCTGTCCTCAAAAATTGTGTGGATCGAAGAAAAAATTACTTCAAAACTTCACCGGGTGATGATCCTCGCCCTTCTTTTGGCTCTGGTCTTTTTTATTATTCAAAAACCTGATCATGTTTTCACAAATATTTCCACCATCATCGAAAACTTTTACGTGAATGGATTATGGGGTTCGACCAGTATTCTGCTTACTTTTCTTCTGGTTTTCTTGCCATTACCCAATTCAAAGCATGTTGAGGATCGGATTTTCAGCACAGGTATTACGGTATTTCTTATACTGATGGTTTTAATTGGCGGATTGCGTAACCCATACCGGGTTAGCTGGAGTGATTCCGCGAACCGGATGATGGTTCATATCATTCCAAGCGCTTGTCTTTACCTCATCGTGAGATATAGAAATTTTACCGAAGCTTCACAATCTCAAATCGATGAGCTGATTCAGGAAAAGAAATTCCAGTTCTTGATTGTTGGGATTTCGATGCTTGTCCTGATATTGATGTTTTCGATTGGATTCAATCTATTAATTTGAGTTTGAGACAAGAATAGGCGGCAATGTAAAGTTGAAACGTTCCCCTTGTTTTATGTCCATCGCGGTGCTATACTTCACAAAGTTATTGGATTTGATATAACGTGAATATTATTATGATGACGGAGATAATGAGCACACTTAACGAAACGCCCCTTTCCTCACAGGATGAGGGTGAAGACGACCCCGCAAGTCATTCTGCGGGTGTCGAATCATTAAAACAGTTACAGCCATTATGCTGGAAGACCTAAACCGAGAATTCAGTTTTTTCGCTGTTTCTTTCCCGGGAGCTTGGCCTTCCGGGAAATTTATTTAAGAGGAGATGCACTATGATCAAGATCTTCAAGAACAGCGAAAACGGTTTGCAAGAAATCGAAAACCCCGAAACCGGCTGCTGGATCAAGGTGATTGACCCGACTGCCGGCGAAAAGGCCTTATTAAAAAGCCTGGAGATTAATGAGGATTATCTGGTATATTCGCTCGACCCTGATGAAAGAGCTCGTATTGAAAAAGATGGCCATCTTCTCATCCTGCTGCGTATTCCGTACTATGGAGGCGAGTCAGAGGATATTCCCTTTACCACAATAACCCTGGGCATCATTATCACTGACGAATTCATGGTCACAATCTGCAAACAACCCACCGACATCCTCGATCGTTTTGCATTGGGCACTTACAGAGGATTCTCAACAACGAAGTTTTACCGTTTTGTATTGCAGATTTTGCTGTTGACCGCCAATACTTATTTACAGTATCTACATCAAATTACCCGAAAAGTGGATGCACTCGAAGATAATCTTGAAAAATCAACCCGTAACAAAGAAGTGCTGGGGTTATTGAAGTATCAGAAAAGTCTTACCCACTTCACCACTGCGTTGAAATCCAATGAATTGATGATGAAACGGCTGCAGAACAACCCGGTCTTCAAGAAGTTCCCTGAGGATGAAGACCTGCTCGAAGATGTGCTGACTGAAACTCAACAGGCCATTGAGACGACCAATATCCAGAGCAATATTCTCTCCGGCATGATGGACGCTTTCGCTTCCATCATCTCGAACAATCTGAATGGCGTAATGAAATTTCTTGCTTCGGTCACCATTATCATCAGCCTGCCTACGATGATAGCCAGTTTTTTCGGGATGAATTTAGACAATCCGCTTGCAGCTCATCCCTGGGGATTTACGGTCACCGTGGTGGGTTCCCTGGTCATCGCGGTTGGGGTGGGTGTGTTTTTCGGGCATCGTGACTGGTTGTGATAAACCTTGCGTTTCCCGGGTAAAATTAACAGGTGAAACAAACCTTGCTCAATTCCAAATTGATTGACAGCCTGCCGGATGGAACCGTCCGGCAGGTTTCTGTTGGTATGATGTGGACGGCTGTGGTCGTTGAGATTGACGGCAGCATTCAGGGGGGAATGGCGGCCACCCTTAAAAACCCGGAATACGAGCACTCCCGCTTGCCGCTTGTCAGCAAACCCGGCGAACTGGAGAGATTTTCCACTCGCGATTTGGCTGCGCTGATCCACTCGACAAGCCACACCGAAGCATCCATTGGCCTGGCAGCCATCAACGCCCTGCTGCCGCGCCAACCAAAGCAGTACAGCTCCATCGAGGCTGCCAATTGGCTGGTGGAACACGGCAGTCAAAAGAACGTGGCAATGGTCGGGCATTTTCATTTTATTGAACGGCTTCAAAGCCAGGTGAAAAAACTGTGGGTGCTGGAACTGGATCCCCGGCCTGGCGATTTACCGGCGCAGGCTGCTCCCGAAATTATCCCCCAGGCCGATATTGTAGCCATCACTGCCACGACGCTGATCAATCATACCTGTGAAGGATTGTTGGAATTATGCCGCCCGGATGCAGAGGTGATGCTGCTGGGGCCCAGTACACCTTTATCACCAGTCATGTTTGAGAACGGTGTCGACGTTCTGGCAGGCACGCTGGTGGAAGATCCCTTCGCGATGGCACGGGTTGTAGCCCAGGGCGGTACCTCAAACCAGTATAAAAAATATACCCGGCAAGTATTATTGTTGCAAAAGTAAAATCCAACCGCTCATCATAAAACGTGTCTGCTTACAGTATGCATGGCATATCGTCCTATGTTACAATATAGTCATTAAATGACTAATAAAGAATGAAGATATGCCATGTCACCCAGAAAAGCTGACCCGCCTGCGTTGGAATTCGTTCTGCTGGGGCTTATCCGCCTTCAGCCTGTCCATGGGTATGAACTCTTTCATACCTTTCAACGTGATCATGGTATTGGCATGATCTGGCAGGTCAAACCGGCCCACATGTATGCTGTACTGGATAAGTTGGAGGGAATGGGCTGGCTGGAATCTGGAATTCAAACCGGTGAAGGGTCTGTCCAACGCAAGCAATACCACATCACCGCGGCGGGTGAACAATCCTATCAGAATTGGTTGACCAGCCCGGTGAACACTCCCCACCGGCTGCGGCAGGAGTTTTTAGCCCGTCTGTATTTCATCCTTCATGACCCACAAAAACCTGGAACCGCAATCATTTCCCGGCAGACGGAAATCTGTGGCAACTGGCAAACCCGCATGCAGCAGCAAATCCAAAAGCTGGCGGCAGACCAGCTTTACGAACGGGAAGTGCTGCTCTTCCGCATCGGCCAGGTGAGCGCCATGCAGGAATGGTTGATTAATCTGGAAAAATCTCTTGACGGCCAAACCCCAAAAGCAAAGGAAGTGGGTGATCAAAATGCCTAAAAAATTCCCTGTATTTACGTTGGTGGTATTTCTATGCACAATACTGGTTGGCTGCGGTTCGGCACCGGCAAGTACAGCCACCCTGACCCCCGAAACGGCCCCCATTGTTGAATCGACCACAATTCCGACCAGCGTTCAGGTCGAACCCACTCCCGTACCTGCCGTTCAGGATACCTCTTATACAGTTGTGGATGCCTTGGGACGCGAGGTCACTTTCCAGCAGGTACCTCAGCGGATTGTGCTGGCTGGCAGAGCCTTGTTCATGGTGGCCGATGCCTTATACCTGTTCCCGGATGCTGCCCAACGAATTGCCGGAATTGGGCAAACCAACCAGGGTTCCGGCAACTTTATTTCGCTGATCGACCCCGAATATGAAGCCAAAGCTGTTCTGGATAAGGAATCCGGTGCCGAGCAAATCGCTCCGCTGCAGCCGGATACCGTGATCCTGAAAAGCTCTCTTGCTGAAACACTCGGCAGCTCCATCGAAGCGTTGGGGTTACCGGTCGTTTATGTTGATTTTGAAACACCCGAACAATACTCGCGCGATCTGCAAATTCTGGGGACGCTCCTGCAGGACGAAGAGCGCGCCGCCGAACTTGCATCTCTATATCAGGAACGGCTGGATCAGATCGAAAATGGGCTTGCCGGTCTGGATGACACGTCCAAACCGCGCACCTTGCTGATCTATGCCACTGATGACGAAGGTGGTGTGGCGTTCAACGTCCCGCCGGTAGCGTGGATGCAAACCCAAATGGT
>JAJFTV010000083.1 GCA_021372725.1 Chloroflexota bacterium
CGAGATGGAGAAATCGCTGCTCGATTTCGGATTTAAATATTGGGAGTTAACCCAGGTGGCAGAAACAGCCATTCAGATGCGCAAAGACCTGACCATGGCTGGGGGAAAATTTTATAAAACCCACCGGGTCTACCACAAGGTACTGTAAACAGGTGAGAACCAGAGCGTATAGAGGACCTCGTTTCATTCGAGGTCCTTTTTTTAATGCAAAACTTTTTTAGCTTCTTCTACTATTATAATAATTAAAGGCTAGCATATCGGAGAATAATGATTAGTTCACTTAGCTTCATTTCAAGCTATCAAGTTAAATTTTGATTCACCTTTTTGTCTTTATGCAAGAATTAAGATGCGTTTCAGTAATTTATAAACACCCTCAATGTAAGGCGATTAAGCTAAAGGATGCAAGAAGGTACTTGACAAAGAACAAATGTTCTATATAATTAGAATGTGAAGATAAAACAAGTTTTTGTCCCGCAGGAAATCAACCCGGGGGATACACTCTCAAACGGGTTGAGAGTTATTTTCGGCACGCATGGCAGTGCCGCACTGATGCTTGACCTTGCAGCCCATCTTTCGTTACGTGGCCCCCTATACCTGTTGGATTGCGGGAATCGCAGCGATATGTACCGGGTTGCCCGAACTTTACGAACTTTGACGGATGATCCGGTGGCGGTAATGCACAACATCCGTCTTTCGCGCGCTTTTACCTGCTACCAGGTTGTCGCACTGCTGGAAAAGGTCACCTCAAGAACAGGAACGCCGGTCCTGGTGCTTGATCTTTTGTCGACCTTTATGGATGAGAGTGTGCAACTAAGAGAAAGCAATCTGCTTTTCAGTTGTGCACTGCAACACCTGTCAGCAGTGGGGCGTTTTTCTCCTGTCGTGGTAAGCGCCAAGCCTCTTTTGTCCCTTTCTGCATCACGGTTCGGTTTGCTGGAGCAACTGAAAGAGGCGGCTTCAGAGGTCTGGGAGGAGAATGTGCTTCCCCCGGCACAGCCGGCTGGCGTTCAACTGCCTTTGTTGACGGATTATTGAGAGGTGCCCATGGGACGAACAATTCTTTCTGCCACGCAAACTTGGATTGAAGAAGAAAAGGCATTACGGCGCTTTGTGAGGGCTCTGCGAAAGGGAGACCAGGATTTAATTCACGAGCTCCTGGCTCTATCCCGGCGGCATATTGCCGAGTCCTCTTATGCAAGCAATCTCTATCCGATGGACATCTACCTGATGTCAATGCTGCTTGAAACATACCGGAAAGTGAAACGGCTTGAGATCCAGCTTGAGGCGCTTGGAGTAGATGTCGGGGATCGTTCTACCGTGGGACCCGAGATTCCTGAACTTCCCTCGCTTGTAAACCTTGTATCTCCCGCAGAGGCTCATCCGCATGTGCCGGAGAAAAAGCCTCCTGAGGAAGGAATCGAATACGTGGATTTGCAGGATGGTGCTTAGCGATGTCTGTTCGGCTGCGTGGTTGGTTGCTTGACCTTTATGAGGACATTGATAACGGATTGCGGATATGGTTTATCTCGGAAGATGGTACACGCGTTTGCCTGCACCAGGCAATGGAAGTGACGTTTTACGCCAGCGGTACCAATGAGGAACTTCGCTCTCTATGGATAACGCTGAAACGGTATCCGGCAGTGCTTTCCCTGCAGCGGGAGACCAGGCGTGACGCATTTATTCCGGAACCGATCACTGTTCTGAAAGCAGTTGTTGACAGTCCGTTGCACCAGGCGCGCCTTTTTCGAGAGTTACAGCAGCGTTACCCACGCCTGGTTTACTATGATGCTGACATCTCTTCCAATATCCGTCATGCGGCCAGGTATGGGACCTTCCCCATGGCTTTTTGCGAGGTTGACTACGATGAAACGGGGCTTATTCTGTCCATCCGGGTGCTGAATTCCCGCTGGGACCTGGCACCCGTTCATCCGGTCTTTCGTATTCTTACCCTCGAACCGAATTGTGATCCGGGGCGGGGAGAGCCGTCAGCACTCCGTGTCCAGTGTGGACAGAGGAAACAAACATTGTTGTTAGAGTCGTCAGGGGAATTGATCCATAAATTGAATCAGGTGCTAAAGCAGGTAGACCCTGATTTCATCCTGTCGAGTTGGGGGGATACCTGGCTGGTTCCCACCCTGCTGGAGTTTTCAAAGCGGGAAGGCGAAAAACTGTGCCTCAACCGGGATGAGAAACGGGATGTTGGCTGGCAAAAGGAGATGTCTTATTTTTCCTACGGTCAGATCATTTGCCGGGCGGAAGAAGCGCATTTGTTTGGTCGCTGCCATATCGATCAACGCAGTGCGATGATGTGGCGTGATTACGGGTTGGATGGAGTTCTTGAATCTGCCCGTGTGACGACGCTTCCCATTGAAAACGCCGCCCGTGTTTCCCCAGGTTCCGGGATATCAGCGATGCAAATGCTTACTGCGCTGGAGCATGATATCCTGGTTCCGTGGCATAAACAGCAGGTTGAAGTGTTCAAGGATGGGATGGATCTCATTCAGCGTGACCGGGGCGGCTTGATCTACCAGCCAATTGTCGGTCTGCACGCCAATGTGGCTCAGGTCGATTTCATTTCGATGTACCCGGCAATCATCATCAAAGGGAACATATCACCGGAGGTGCCTTTGCCAAACGGGATCATCCCTGCCAGCGAAGAACTGGGCGTTGTGCCATTGACCCTGAAACCGCTGTACGAAAAGAGGGTTGCCCTGAAACTCCGCAGTGCCGGGCTTGTGAAGGATAGCCGCCTTTCCAAACGGGACAACGCACGTGCTTCTGCCTTAAAATGGCTGCTGGTGGTCTGTTTTGGCTTTTTGGGTTACAAGAATGCCCGTTTTGGCCGTATCGAGGCACACGAAGCCGTAACCAATGGCGGACGAGAGGTACTGCTGCGTGCAAAAGAGGTGGCTGAGTCACTTGGTTTTGAAGTATTGCATATGTATGTGGATGCATTGTGGCTCAAGAAACCCGGTTCTTCGAAGAAGGCGGATTTCCAGGAGGTGCTGAATGAGATTTCTCTTCAGACCGGGTTGGGTGTTTCGCTGGATGGAATCTACCGTTGGATCGCCTTTTTACCCTCGCGGATGGATGAGCGGGTTCCCGTCGCCAACCGGTATTTCGGTGTTTTTCAGGACGGGTCGATGAAAGTGCGTGGGATCGAAGCAAGGCGCAGGGATACACCACCCTGGATTACTGAAACGCAAACGAAAATGCTTGAACGCCTGAGCCGCGCCGGCAGTGTGCAGGATTTACCCGCCTGCATGGAAAAAGCTTTCGAGGTATTCCGGAATGCTCTTTCAGATTTACGCTCTGGCAGGGTTCCGCTGGAGAAACTGGTGATCGCTTCAAGGGTGAGCCACGAACTGGAGTCTTATCGCTCGCCAACGCCTGCAGCACGTGCCGCCTCTCAACTTCTTGAGCAAACCGGAAAACGGGCCCGACCCGGACAGAAAGTGCGCTTTATCTACACCCGGGGGGAGCCTGGTGTGCACCCATGGGAACTGCCCGGAACGATCGACCCTGATGATGTAGACAGGGTAAAATACATTGAGTTACTTGCGCGGGCTGCTGCCAGTGTTTTTCATCCTTTCGGGATTAGTGATGACCAGTTGAAGCAGTGGGCTCATACGCAATCGGTGGCATTGGATCTTGTTTTGAATAAAGAGGTTTCCCATGTGCGGAAGGTTTACCATCATGCTCGAACCGGAAGAGTTGAGGCAGCAACTGGAATTAGGCGAATTGCCGGTTGAGTTTGCCTCAAACAACAATATTTCACCTGGTCAGGCTGTGCCGGTAGTCATAAATCCTGTGACAAGAGATGTCGAGATGTTCAAATGGGGATTGGTACCGGGGTGGACAAAAGACCCGAAAATTGGTTATAAGATGTTCAATGCCAGGGCGGAAACGATTTCTGAAAAACCTTCCTTCAGGGTTTCCTTTCTCAGGCAACGGTGCCTGATCCCAGCCGATGGTTTTTATGAATGGAAGATAGATGGCGACCTAAAATATCCTTTTCTTTTTACACTGAAGGAAAGAAAGCCGTTCACATTTGCCGGTTTATGGGATTCCTGGCGAGACAAAGAGGGTATCGAACTACGCAGTTGTACGATCATCACGACAGAACCGAACAGTCTCATGATGGAATACCACAATAGAATGCCAGTGATCCTGGGAGAAACGACACGCTGGAAGTGGCTGGAAAATACTCAACCAGAAGAACTCAAATCGTTGTTGCTGCCTTATGCGCCCGAGGAAATGGATACGCCCTTACGTATTGAGCGATTGTAAGTATTTGCCAGATAAAACCGTTATAATACGCCTCAAAGTTTACTCAAATTCTCAGCCGAATAAAAAGGATAAATATGGAACGTCACAAGATTATTGATAATTTGAAAATTTCGCCCGAGATCGATGTTTTGATCATTGGTGGCGGTATCAATGGTGCCGGTACTTTTCTGGACCTGGCTGTCAATGATGTGCGTGTATTATTGATAGATCGTGGTGATTTTTGCTCAGGTGCATCAGCAGCCTCCTCGCATATGGCGCATGGTGGAATTCGATACCTTGAGAATGGGGAATTCAGGCTGGTTAAGGAAGCTGTGGCTGAACGCAATCGAATGATCCAGAATTCTCCGCATATGGTAAAGCCTTTACCCACCGTCATCCCAATGTTCAAGTTCTGGTCTGGATTGTTGAATGCACCTTTAAAATTCCTCAATTGGCTCGACAAACCTTCCGAACGCGGAGCGGCCGTAATAAAAATCGGACTTATCTTATATGATTCTTACACCGGAAAACAAAGGACCGTGCCGACACATAAGTTTTATGGAAAGAAGAAAACGCTTTCACGTTATCCGCGCCTGAACAAAGATGTAAAGTACACGGCGGAGTACTATGATGGTCTGATGCTTTCTCCGGAAAGGTTGAATGGAGAAATCATCTTTGAGGCTGAAAAAGCAAGCGAAAAAGCCATGGCATTGAATTATGCCTCCATGGAAGGGGTCAAGGACAATTTTGTCGTTATAAATGATTTAGATGGGCAACAGAGCATCAAAGTAAAGCCCAAGATTATCGTCAACGCTGCAGGACCATGGATAGATGATGTGAATAATCGGATGGGGGTGGACACCAAATATGTAGGTGGCACTAAAGGGTCGCATATCATTGTCAACAATCCAGTCCTCAAGGAAGCCATCGGGAATCACGAATTCTTTTTTGAAAACAAGGATGGAAGAATTGTGCTGCTCTTGCCATTTTTTGATAAGGTAATCATCGGTACTTCCGATCTGCCTATCGAGGATCCTGATGATGCCGTTTGTACTCCTGAGGAAGAAGCTTACTTCATAAATTTAGTCAAACGCGTTTTTCCAGATATTCCAATCCTGCCTGAACAAATAGTATTTAGATTTTCAGGGGTAAGACCGTTGGAATATCAACATGCTAAAACAACCGGTCAAATTACGCGAGATCATAGCATAAAAGAAGGCAAAGTCAGTGGGAACCCCGTATTAAGTCTGGTTGGTGGAAAATGGACAAGCTACCGGGCTTTTGGTGAACAAGTCTGTTCCAGAATACTGGAGTTACTAAATAAGCAAAGAAGAGAAACAACCGAGGGCATGAAGATCGGTGGAGGAATTGGTTATCCGGATTCGCCAGAAAAAATAGAAAAATACCTGTTGGAAGTGAGTGAAAACACCTCTACTAATATCGATCAGGTAAAGGTCCTTTTCGAACGATATGGCACACTTGTTGAGAATATCCTATCAGAGACGATCAGTAAATCTATAAAACCAATTAATTCGAACTACCGTATTACAGAAAACGAATTGGTTTATTTAGCCAAGAACGAGAAAGTCATTCACATGGACGACCTCTTGCTTCGAAGGACATCTATTGGCTGGCTTGGGTATGTAAACGAAGACAGCCTCGTTGAAATGAGTCAAGTTACCGGTACAGTGTTGGGTTGGGACAAAGCTAGAATCCATCAAGAAATCGAACGCGTGAGATCCGTATATAAGCGGTATCACAGTCTGAACATATAACAAAAAAAAACATCATCTTAGTGATGATGTTTTTTTTAGCGGGAGCGACGGGATTCGGACCCGCGATCTCGGCCTTGACAGGGCCGCATGTTAGCCGCTACACCACGCCCCCGAACTCGCAAAAGTTTACCATAACAGGTATGGAGA
>JAJFTV010000084.1 GCA_021372725.1 Chloroflexota bacterium
GTTCGCGATCTGGTAGGGCGCCGGCTTACCCCAGAGCTTGCTACGCTTACTGATCAACTGGCAGACCGCATCTTAGCTCAGGGAGAATTCATCCTGGTCAGTTGGTATTTTCTCAAAAACTGGCTACCTACTCTGGGGCCAGATGCAGCCATGTTGATTCTGGTTTTGCGCAATTTGTGTTACTTCAACGATGAGACCGGAGAGCTGCGAGATGAGGTCTGGATCGAGGGCGGCTATGAGGCAATTGCCCAACGATTGGGGATCAAGAATCCGCGCACCGTGGCTACCTGGTTGCCGGCCAAAATCGATCGCAGGAAACGGAAAGACGAACTGACCGACCGCACCGATCAAGAATTTACTCGCCGTCAACGCCTCCAGGATTTATTAGGGCTGTTTGTAGATCGTACCGACCACCGCGTGAATTCATCGGGAAGTTATGCCTGGAAGTTCAAGGTGCAGCGCGTCGATCCCTTGACCCCTCAACATGAAATAATCTGGCGGGCAGCCTCGTCGCTGCTGGCTGATTGCGAAGATCAGGGATTATTGGATGAGCTTTATTCATGGCTGGATATTGAGCCCAATGATTGTATTGAGACTGTCAAAAATGAGTCAAAGGTTGTTTTTAGACTGTCAAACTCAACCAATGGTTGTTCTGAGACTCTCACCGATATCCTCAAGGATTGTTTTGAGACGCTCGACCTGGAAGGCAAAGATTGTTTTGAGACTCTTTTAAAGACTCTTAAACGCTTTAAAGATTCCCAGAAAGAGAAAGATACCTCCTCAACCCAAGATTCGTCGAATTTGTGTGCCGATGATCCTGAGCTTCAAGCGGTAGCGGTGGTAACCGATTCTAGCGGAAATTGGGATTTAGAAAAATTATTGGCTCGGGCCGACAAGAAAAACCTTCAAATCCTGTTGAATCAGGAAAAGGATGCCCAGGCCTTTGTTTCCTGGGTGATTCATGGCGCATCCCAGGCGAGCATCCAGAACCCTTATAGCCTGGCGATTGCCAAACTCAAAGAGAATCCCGAAACTAGCGCCGGCGGCGCTAGTGAGCGATTAGCAGCAAACCCACCTCGTCAATTGGCCGGCCTGATCGAACAGGAGCTGACGTTCCGCTCTCCGTCCGACCGGAACTGGCGAATGCTGTTTGCTCAAGTTAAGCGCGACCGGATTCGTCTTCTGGCGGACGCGCTCGGATTGATATTGGATATCCAGGAGGAATCATGGATGAGTAGGTAAGTCATTGAGATCAGTAACAATGCCCAACAGGGCGGCTGGTATCCACAGAAATTATCTTTCAAAACACAAAAAGGAGTTATCTATTATGGCACAAGGCAATTTCACATGGCAACGCGGCGACATCACAGGTGATATTTATTTTGATTATCTGCGACCCGAAAACCAGGACCCGGTTCCTTATTTACGACTGTACCTGATGATCGACGGCAGCCCAGAAGCCAAACCGGTTAAGGGACTTCGCGTTCTGGTATATGGCACACTGGCCGAACTGGTGTATGGGCACGTTCAGAAAGGCAGCCGGATCGGTGTGGAAGGTCATATCCAGATGCGCAGCCGTCCCAATACCACCACGCCGGTTTTTGAGGTGGTCGCCGAGCGAATTGAATTCATCCGCAATATCGATTACGAACGCGGGAAACAGGTCATCGCCGAGTTGAAACAGCGGAGTAAACGAAATGGCTCCACATCCAGCGACCTGGAAGCGGTTAAATTAATCCTTGAAACCGGGGAGTATGCTCATGATGCAGAATGACCTGGATGAATCCGTTATTCAAGTGTCCGAAGAGAAACTGCAAAAATTTGGATGGATCCTTTTGGGAATTGCAGTCTTGGTCACGATTATCGGCGTGTTTGTCTCACCGCTTGATGACCAGGGAAAACCGGTGCTGCTACTGCCGGAAGTAAAGGCTGTGGAAGATTACCGGCGCTCTGCTCAGTCCTGGATTTCCGAATTGGCTGTTCTGGATGGGGAAATTGCGCATGTGATCGCCTCTGACCAACAGGGCGATTTGTTTACCCAATCCAGATCTGCCCAACAGACCCTGCAGCACGCGGTGGAGCTGGCCCAACGGGTGGACCGCACCGGGGTGCCTCCCATTGGCATGGGAATCCATGAACAGATGCTTTCGACAACGCTTACTTATCTGGAAGCGGCGCGCAGCGCTTTGCAATGGGTAAGTGCCCCTGAAAAGAAAAATCAGGATACGGCGACCCAAAAGTTGGAAGAAGCCCGGAAGATGAAATCGGAATTGGAGGCCAATCAATGGCTGAAATCTCATTAGAAGATTTTCAACGTAACCAATCTGTGCGCATCTCCAGAGACATTATTGGCCAAAGCGAGGAGCACGAACAAAAAATGCAAACCAACTGGCAAAAAACATGGGAGATCGCGCACCAACACCTGGTTAAGCTTCTTCGCTTCCTGGATCAGGATTATGACGAGGCCTGCGAAAAATCCAATCACCCCTTGGAAAAGCTTGCCGATGACGATCTGGCTTACCTGATTCACATCCGGATGCGAGCCTTGATGGATGAGGTCAAAAGGAAAGAAAAGCCTGGCGAAATAAACGAGATCCGGCGTCAGTTGAAAGAATTGGGCCAGAAATATGCTGAACTTGAACAAGTGAATATGGGTCTGGTGGAAGCCAACAAAAAATTACATGATGAAAACAACAATCTCAATTCTCATCTTTCGGCACTCCGCCAGGCGCAAAAGGATGTTTTAAACCAGGCAGTGACAGGAGTCCGGTCAGTTGCCGAGGTTCCTGTCACGCCCGATAATTCAGCTTCATTTCCGACCTGGATAAAATCCTGGCAGGCATCAAAGGGTTTTGAAAAAAGTTCTGTTGCCGTCCTGGTCATGGGTGATACCGGTAAGGCGCTGCGCCCATCCATAACCAAGGAAATGGCCAAACGGCTTTCCCTGTCTATGGATAATAACAGCCTGGATGAAGCGGTAAGCCGGCTGCTCACTGAGGAAGAAAATTGCCATCCAATTTTGATCGAAAAAATTGAAGGAATTCCTGAGCAGGGATCCAGCTCTGGCGGGAACAGCCCGGATGTACTTCGGTTGACCGAAGAGGGAAAACTTGTTTACCAGGCTCTAGCAGGGCATGAACCCATTGGAAACGAGTATGACCGGCTGATCCGATGCCACTCTTCTCCGGAGCATACGATTTTAAACATCCAGGCTGCAGAGTTTCTTGTGGATGCGGGTTACCTGATTAAAGGGCAGGTTCAAGAGCTTCAACTATCCAATGGCGGTTCATTCATTCCGGACATTTCAGCCATTGACCCCACAACCGGGGAACTGATATTTATCGAAGTGGAACGGGATGTACATAAGGACAAGA
Source organism: Chloroflexota bacterium (assembly GCA_021372725.1). Lineage (GTDB taxonomy): Bacteria > Chloroflexota > Anaerolineae > Anaerolineales > Anaerolineaceae > JAJFTV01. Next base: position 3,375 of record JAJFTV010000084.1, read on the forward strand.
TGTCCAGAAAGCAAAAATGGATCAACCTGTATGAGGCTTCCAACGGCAACCTGTACGTTTTTTGCGACAACCTGACTGGTCAAAGAGC
>JAJFTV010000118.1 GCA_021372725.1 Chloroflexota bacterium
GGTGATTTTAAAGTCGGCAACAGTCCATTCATCGGGCGACTTGCCGAAACATTGAACAAAACCATTTTGAATGGTTTGCTCATCCGGTTCCGAAGAAAATATACCGCATCCTGTAATCAAAGTCATAACTATCAACAAAACAACTAATTCCCTAAGTCTAATCTTCATCTTGCATTCTCCTTTTCAAAAAATATTCTTTGGTTAATCGCTACCTGAACCAAATTGTTGAGCCTGATTATGCCACGGCATCGTTCCATATCACGACACGATTATCATGATTCTTGGTTGACTGTTTTTGATAACATGAGATAATGGCGTCCAAAATAAACAAGGAAGGTGTGCATGGCAAAAAAACTGGATTCTTACAAGAGTTACGGTCAGAAGCTGATCAGCCTGCTTGTCCGGCTGATGTTTTCCGGCGAGCGCGTGTCGCTTACGGAGCTGGCCAGGATGGAGAATTGTTCAAAGCAGACGATTATTCGACTGCTCAACGACATTCGAATGTCCTACGGTATGGACATTGAGGAAACCTTCCAGGGAAACAAAAAATATTATCGAATCAAACGGCCCGTGAGCGGAATGCCTCTGACACAGATTTCGGAAACGGAAATCAGAACATTGCAGATGTGCCGGGATTTTACGGAGCATCTTATCGGGAAACCACTCTACGAAGAAGCCACCCGCGCATTGATGAAAAGCCGCGCGCTTCTGCCCGAAAAGAATAATATCTTTAAATGCCACTTTGCCTCTTTCCGGCCGGGAACGATTGACTATTCGCAGAAACATGCCATTATTCACACGCTGATCGAGGCGATGGAAAAACAAAAAGTCTGCAAACTGACCTATCAGGGACTCGACTCGGCCAAGCCAAAGACGTTCCACGTCAAACCGCTGAAGCTCTTTTCCCATGCCGACACGATTTATCTGCACACGCAAAAGGCCAAGGAACCGGGGAAACCCTATCGCTCACCCAAATTCGACCCCCTGCTGGCCGTCCATCGCATACAGTCGGCTGAATTGACGGATATTGCTTTCCAGCAGCCGGAAAATTTTGACTTTGATAAAGTTTTCAACAGCCATTTCGGAGTCATGAAGGACGATGCGTTTACAGTGGAAGTGGAATTCACCGGCTGGCCTGCCCGCTTTGTAACTGAACGAATCTGGAGTGCCAATCAAAAAATAAAAAGAAAAGACGATAACACGATTAATTTGACATTCACTGCTTCTTCCGAAACGGAACTCTTATCCTGGCTTCTTTCGTTTGGCGACGAGGCGCGCCTGATCAAACCAAAATGGCTGGTGAAGGAAATGAAGGCGAAAACCTTGAATCTGTCAAAGCTCTATGGGGCAGTATAATAATCATCCATCCCTTTCATAATACTGCATTGGCTATTGCAATGCGTGCGCTTCAGCGTAAGGCACGAATAAGAGATGCTTTCCGTTATTGGAATAATACATTGAGAACTTCCGCGGCAAGCGTTATAAGGAAAAAAATTGAAAGGATACCGGCATGAAATATTTAAAAATTATTCTCCTGTCTTTTATCGCCCTGTTTGTTCTTGCTGCATGCAGTCATAATCTTTCTTCGCCGCAAGACAATAAGTTCACCGTGATTGCTAAGGACATGCCCTACCCCACGGATCAATACATCCGCATCGGCTATACGCTCAAAATGTGGGAATATGAAAAAGAAGGCCTGGACTTGCAGCAGATCGACATCCTCGACGGCGGCACACGGGCAACGCTCTATACCATCGTGAAGAAAGACATTCCCAAAATCTACAAGGACCCGATGCCCAGCAATCCCTATTACCCACCCGACAAACTGGATCATTACTACGTCAGTCTGCAGCTTCCCGTTCCTTTGGGCCAGCCCGTCCCGAAGAGCGTCACGCACCGCTTT
>JAJFTV010000137.1 GCA_021372725.1 Chloroflexota bacterium
TGAGATACAACATCTCACTTTTGGCGGGATACCCGTATCTGTAAGCCTGCTTGACCATGGTGATCTACTGGCTGTCTGTGATGATGGAAACATGTTGTTGGTTGAAAGGAAAACGCCAGATGATTTTTTGGGCAGTCTGGCCGATGGCCGGTTGTTTGTCCAAATGGCTGGAATGAAAGAACAAACCCAGTGGGCTTATCTGGTTATCACCGGTGAACTGACAAGATCACCAAACAATAAAGTGATTACCGAACGCGGCGAAACTGGTTGGAGCTGGCAGGCGGCGCAGGGGGCGCTCTTAACCGCCCAGGAAATGGGCGTGATGGTAACGTATGCAGCCAATGAGCTTGATTACGAAGCCTGTATCCTGCGTTTGGGAAAGCGTGAGAGAAACGCAGAGATCACGCTCATGCCGCAGCGTCAAAGCAGGGTATTGAGTATCCAGGAGGCGATTATCGCCGGTTTGCCGGGGATCGGGATTGAAAGGCTATCGGCGGTCATGGATTACGTTGACAACTCCCCCATTTGGGCGTTGATTGCGCTGACAGACATGAGCAGTAATGTACCGGGGATTGGCCGGGCAGTAAAGCAAAGAATCCGTAATGCCTTGGGACTGGCTGATTCAGTCCAGGTTATTTTGACAACTGATGATGAAGGGAAGGAAATTCTGGAAACAGTGAGGATGAATAATGTCAAAGAAACAGCAAACGAAAACATTTGAAGAATTATGGCCGCTGCCGATGCCGGAAATTACGATTGTGACCGGTGGGTATGGGGTTGGTAAATCAACTTTTGCCCTGGGGACGGGTGCGACACCGGAACGAACGCTGGTTGTTGACTTTGAAAAGTCACAGAGCGCCTTCGCGAAACAGTTACCCCTTGATTACATCGACATGCAGGCGGTCATGGCCAATGGTTATCCCAAAGGTTACAAAATGCTTGATTTGTACACCTCTGTGGTAGTCAAGATCGATGAAAAGCTGACCGAGCGCGGGAAGTATGACGTGTTGATTTTAGATAATGCGTCACCACTTGAAGATGCCATTTTGGCTTATGTTGAACGCAACCCGGCTGAATTTGGGCACACCAGTGGCCAGTACAACTCCATGTCAGGTTTGAAGTGGGGCGATGTAAAGGCCAAATACGCGCAATTACTCACCCGTTGGGGATCGAAGGTTGGCATGATCTTCATTGTGGTTCATCTTCGCGACAAATGGACGGGTAACACCGTCCAGAAGGATATGTACGGCAAGCCGGTGCAGGAGCCGAAGGGGAAGGAAACGCTGGATCAGTTGAGTTCACTCTTTGTTTGGTTGGAGCATGGGCCTATGAGTATACCTGCCGCGAAGGTGCTGAAGTGCCGGATCGACCGCAAGGTGTACGTATCTGATACTGAGTATCCACCTGAGGGGGTGCCAGCCGATTATCTGGCTGAATTGAACGGTGAGCCGGGGATTGTATCGGTGCCGGTGCTGCCGCTGCGTCTGCCGAAATGCACCTGGCCGGCGATCCGGGAGTATATGCGCAATCCGGCTGATTTAGTTAATCCGAAGCCAGGCGAGAGTCTGACAGAAAAAGAGTTGTCGGAAGATGACCGGTTGAAGTTGCGGGCAATTATCAGCCACAATGAGAGTGAAGTAGCCAATGTGGAGCGAATGAAACTGGAAGCGGCTAAACCCATACAGGTGGTGCAGCCGGTGGTTACGTTTGTGGAAAACACTCAAGCCGCTAAACAAGCAGAACCGACCGGCGAAATCACGCTGGATATGCTGGTTGAGTTGTACGGCGCCGAGGCGATTATGGCAGCCAATGAGGGGAAGATTCCGGGGACTTCGGAAGAAATCAATAATCTGGTCATGAAACTGGCAGGTGCGGCATGAAAAATATCCGAATCTATAAAGCTGCACCTATCTATAAAGGTAAGGAAACCGAATCGGTCACAATCACAATTGAATCAACATTTCCGGAACGTGACGTCTTATCAGATGTGAACGAAATCGCGAATAGAGACGCGGTTTATCTTGAAAAAGTATTGATTGATTCCTTGCCAGGTGCAACCTATGACCGGCTGTTAGGCCACATGCTAGCCCGGAAATCCACTCACTTCCGCGTCTCACATGGAGGGAAATCATGCTAGATCATCTGTCTTATTCAAGTATTTCATCTTACCTGATGTGTGCCGCAAACTGGAAGATGCACTACATCGATAAAATCAGCGGGCCTACCAGTACGGCGCTGATCTTCGGTTCAGCGTTTCATGGCGCAATTGAGGGCTATTTGATTGGCCAGGTCAAATCCGAGCAACCTAAATCACTGATCGAGCACTGGCAGGAGAGTTGGAAAAGGGAAACAACTTTGGAGGGTCAGCCACGCACGGATATTGACTGGATGATGGATACGCCGGAATCCATGTGCAATGAGGGCGTGCGGTTGCTTTCAAACCTGGACATCCAGCGAGGGATACTGAGTATCAAGCCACTGATTGGGGAGAATGGGAAGCCGGCTATTGAGGCCAAAATTGAATTGCATGTGCCGGGCGTGCCAATCCCAATTATCGGGTACATCGATGTGATCACGGCAGACGGTGTTCCGGGTGATTTTAAGACATCTTCAAAAAGCTGGAGCGATGACAAAGCCGGGGATGAGATCCAGACGTTATTTTATTTGGCAGCACTCAATCAGGCGGGAATTAAAGTTCCTGATTGGGCATTTACGCACTATGTTTTTGTCAAAACCAAAACTCCCCAGTTCCAGAAATTCACTCATAAACATAATCCGGCTCAATTGATGTGGTTATTCAAAATGATCCAGAATGTTTGGAAAGGTATCGAGGCAGGCATTTTCCCGGAAAATCCTGGTACCTGGAAGTGCAATCCAAGGTACTGTGAGTATTGGAATCTGTGTCGCGGAAAGAATGGTTAAACCATGCGTCAACCCGGTTTCTTCGGTGACTTCAATCAATGCAGCATCACGGCTGAAAATGGCATGCTGGCTGTGAGCACACCGTATAACCACGCATTGGTATCGGCGATTAAGTCATTACCTTACACTGACAGAAAATGGGACGCCGGGCGGAAGATATGGCTGGTCTCCCCAGTTCATGGGAAGTATTTGGTTGACCAAATCCTTATCCAGATTGGGGAGACAGTATCTTTGCCGCAGGTAAATATCCAAACAAACCCGGAAATCAAGCTTTTTGAAGTGCATTACATAGGCCGTTGCAAGGATAGAGGCGGTGAAAAAGCTGCTTTCGGCATGTTGGCAGATGGTAGCTGGGGGGTGATATTCCCGGAGGCGGTTTTGCGGGCCTGGTTTGAAGTTGGTGAGCCGCTGCCGATGGAGTTGAACACTTTGTACGCCGTTTTGGGCGTAGCGAGGCAGGCCACGGGCGAGGAAATCAAAACCGGGTACAGGAGGATGGCCAAGGCCTGGCACCCCGATCTAAATCGCGGGGATCCGGACGCCGCAGATCAATTCAGGCGGGTACAGGAGGCCTGGGAAATTCTGAGCATTCCGAGGATGAGGGCACGCTATGACGCTGGGCTGCGACTGGAAGCGTCGATGGAGCGTTCTCTAGATACTCAGTACCTGGAGGGGTATCGTGCTCCGTTACGCTGCGGGTTGATCATGGCTGAGGGGGTGGAAAAGCTGGGCCGATTTGCAGTATCGAAGATTATGGAATGGCAGGATATCTACAATGATGCGGGGCAAATGCTGGTAGTGAGCTGGCCGATGGGCGCGAAAGAGCCGGTGGAAAATTGGGTCTAGTTTTATGGGAGAGATAAACATGACTGACTTCAAACCCGGTGATCGGGTGCTGGTGGAGGGGGTGTTTGAAAAAGTTAATCCGTGTGGTTTATTTGTCGGCCACTCTGTATGTACCGAGCCTGATATCTGGCCGAATCTTGTTGCACCCATTGAAACGGTACATCCTGCCTCCCTGTTGGACGACCTGCGGGCGGAGAATGAGTGGTTGAAGCGCAAGGCCGAGATTTATGAGCAGGCGCTGAAAAAAATCAGGCCCATGGCACATGCACCTATCGTCCCAAGTGCGTGGCTGGTAGCTGAAAAAGCTCTCGATGAAGCTAAGGAGCACATCCGAGTGAGAAAGGAACAGAGGTGAATGAATGATCGAAAAGTATGCCGCGAATTTTATTAATTTTATGTTCAGAAACTATATATACATCGAGATAAACGTTCGCAACCTGGACAATCCGCGATCTGCGGTGGTTCGGCGCATCAGTAAAGATCAGCTTGTGGTCGATAACTATGTGCGCGGTAAAATCGCTCATTTCATCCAGACGGATGACGAGGGTTTCGCCTTGCAATTGGCTGCCGAGTGGATAGAAACAGGTTATAACCCCGAGGGCACAAAGGAGATGGACGATCCTACGAGAACTGGAGTCTGCGAGGTGTGCCATGACAAAAGTCTTCTTAAGGCAGATGAACTCATAGTCGAGAACCAGCGTCTCACGCAGGAACTGGAAGAGGAGAGACGGTGGATACCATTTGAGTTGATTGAACCTAACACCGGAGACC
>JAJFTV010000017.1 GCA_021372725.1 Chloroflexota bacterium
GGTGGATTTATTAATTTGGTTACCGTCATGATTGGATCGCAAATCAAAGGTGATATTTTGTATAACCCCGGCCTGGGTTACGCTCTTGCAATTGGAATGGTAATCATAATGTTAATCATGATGACGATTTATTATTTCCTGTGGCGCAGAAGTGAAAGGTGGCTGACGAAATGAAACGAAGCTCTTTCTGGTCATGGTTATGGGTGGCGATTGGCGTGCTGTATTTTATTCTGCCTCTTATTTCCACGTTCGATTTTTCTCTGCGCGCCAAGAAGGGTGTTTTATCTTTCGTTGCATACCAAAATATATTTAAAGATCCCAATTTTTGGTCCACGATTCGTTTTTCTCTGGTGATAGCAGTTTTCACCATCATCTTTAGCATTTTGCTTGTGGTTCCTACAGCTTACTGGATTCGGCTCCGACTTCCTCAATTAAGAGTGATGGTGGAATTTATTTCCATGCTTTCCTTCGTAATCCCGGCAATTGTGTTGGTATTCGGTCTAATTCGTGTTTTCAGCGGCCCGCCATTTTTCCTTACGAACACATACTTCGGTACTGATGCCTTACTGGTTGCTGCATATGTTGTGCTGGCGTTGCCCTTCGTTTTTCGGGCTGTCGATACCGGTTTGGCAGCGATCGATGTCCGCTCTCTGACCGAAGCTGCTCAGAGCCTCGGCGCTGGTTGGGGCACGATCATGTTCAAGGTCATTTTTCCGAATTTACGGGTAGCCATCTTGAGCAGTGTGTTCCTTACCCTTGCTACGGTAATTGGAGAATATACGATCGCCAGTTTCCTGGTGGGCATCAAGGCTTTTGGTCCTTATATGTCATTAATTGGACAAAACAAGACCTATGAATCCTCCTCGCTCACTATTATCAGTTTCTTATTGACGTGGGTCTTAATAGGTATGATCCAATTATTCAATCGCGGCAAGGCTGATGCCGGTTCATTGGCCGGGGCGCGATAATTTCGTTTCCAACTCTCAACTTCTAAAAGATTGGCAAATTATGGCTTTTATTGAATTAACTGACATCTCTAAAGTTTATAGAACGACAACAGCGGTAGAGGATATAAATCTTAATGTGGAAAAGGGTGAATTCATCTCTTTTCTCGGGCCTTCCGGCTGCGGTAAAACTACAACCCTGCGAATGATTGCCGGATTTGAATTTCCAAACTCCGGATCAATCAACCTGGATGGAGAAGATATTACCTATTTAACTCCCAGCAAGCGCAATATTGGAATGGTGTTCCAATCGTATGCCTTGTTTCCCAACATGACGATCGGACAGAACATCGGCTTTGGTTTACAGGCTCGTAAAATGTCGAAAGCTGAAATTAAGCAAAAAGTGGATGAAATGCTTGCGCTTGTCCATCTTGAAACCCATATCGACAAATATCCGTACCAACTTTCAGGCGGCCAGCAGCAACGCATCGCTCTGGCTCGTGCTCTGGCCATTAACCCGCGCGTTTTACTTCTGGATGAACCTCTCTCTGCATTGGACGCAAAAATCCGGGTCGAATTACGGCTGGAAATCCGCCGAATTCAACAAACGATGGGTATCACTACGGTCTATGTAACCCACGATCAGGAAGAAGCAATGTTATTATCGGACCGGGTGGTCGTGATGAGTCAGGGGCATGTGGAACAGGTAGGATCGCCATCCAGTATTTATAATTTTCCGGCGAATGAATTTGTAGCTCAATTTGTAGGGCAATTAAACCTCTTGCCGGTATCGAATGTGAATCTGGAAAATGCCACCTGCACTTTGGCAGGACAATCGATAAAATTTGAACCCGCTCCTGAAAGAAAATTGAGCGGAACGCCCAGATTGGCTATTCGACCGGAGGAATTGCAAATTGGCGCAGCTGATGAAATGAATGCTCTGTATGGCCGCGTTGAATCGGTTTTATTCCTCGGTGCTGTTGTTCGTTTACGAGTGAATGTGGATGGTGTGATGTTTACTGCAGATATATTCAATGAACGCCAAATTACCTATCCCCGCTCCGGAGACGATATCGTTATCAGTTTTTCGAACCACTCTTGCTGGTTAATCTGACCAATTCACTCTTAAGGAAAAGAAATTACGATCCAAACCATTTTTAAGAATTTTTTTTAGATCAATTCAATTGGTTTCTGAAATTTTTCTTTCAGGAACTGTCCCTGTACCATCAGCTTTTGGGTGTCATTGGCATAAACTGACTGGACAGTTTCCTTCATTTCCTGATCCAGCAAATTCAGCTGTTCCAACAAAAGCTGCTTGGATGTTTTGCCATCCTTGACCAGATAAAAGTTTGCATAAGCCGGTGGTAAATTGATGTAATTCTGTAAGGATGCCGGCAGGTAATCTAAAGCTGTTTTCCTGATTGTGTAAATGTTGTAATCGCTGCCGCTTAAATCCACAATTTGAGGCAGCACTTCGAGAATTGATGCTTTGATGCTTTGCACGACTTCGAGAACATCCTTGGGAACCTTCCCCTTGATTTTCCGAATCAGGTCATCCAGTTCTTCACGAATATCGTCGGCAGTAAGCTGGTTCTTCATACTCAACTCGTAGCTTGGACTTCGTGGGGTAGCAAGCACACCAATTGCATAAAGTCCAATAACAATTAAAAACCAGAACTGGTTGATAATCCCTGTGAAGAAAAGCGCCAGACCCAGAATTCCCAACAGGCAGCCGATGATATTGGGTGTGCCGTACAAGTAAAGTAAAAATTTTTGTCTTTTGGTCATATTT
>JAJFTV010000165.1 GCA_021372725.1 Chloroflexota bacterium
AACCTCAGGCACAGATCCAGCAATGAGTAAATTGCTTCGAGCTCGCCTGATCACATCAAAAGCCGCCATTCCAGCGACTGAAGCGGCAATTCCTGGAAGCACGATTGCCAAGGCATAGATGGGCGTTTTTAATATGGCAGATCCCATGACCAGACCAACCAAACTGATCAGTACCGACAGAAGATAAGCTGGAACAAGGTCGAATAGAAGAAACTTCTTGTGCGGGATCGGAAGCTGCCGGATCAAAGACCAGCGTGAAAGATCACTGCGAATTTGAATCACAGATACCTGACCAATTTGTATCACCCAGTAGCCGATCACCAAAGCACGACTGCCCCAATCGGGAAGGAAAGAAAAACCCAGCATAAGAAGAAATATTCTGAACCAAATAAATAAGGATGACAGGTGGAACGAACGTTGTGACTGCAGTGCAGTTTTCCAAATGAGTATGCCGGCTCCGGCAAACGTTGGTAATCCAGAGGGGGCATGTTTTACCCCCAACCGCCGTTGATCCTGCAATTGTTGGGCGTAAGAGGAGAACCCATATCGATGTGCTGCTTCTAGAACATCGACCTCTCGAGTTTCCTGGGCTGCACGACTGAGACTAAACGAGCCTGAACTCCAAACCATTATTCCGAGCGCGGCTAACGCAAAGAGCCCGCCTGATAGTAGTGAAAGGGAAATGTTGCCGGGCACAAAACCTGCCCGCAGTGGATAGGTCACCGCATTGATAATATTCCCCCATTGGGGGAGGGAGGTTAGGTTTGGGTTAAATGTAAAAATCAGCAGCAACGAGAAGAATATGATCGTACCCGGAACTACCAACCAAGCCAACCAACTTCGTTCGTAGTCCTTCTGCAAGCGAACAATACCTACGACCCATTGGAGCGAAAATAATGCCAGGTGAATGGGGATAAGCACCAACCAGGCGCAGAGTCCGTACCCGGCGTACTCCAGAAGGCGATCTGCACCCATGACACCCGGCATGGTTGTTTCTGCCACTGAGAACCCAAGTATGATGGCTGCAAGCCAAAACGGGAGCGCACTTTTTAACCAAGGCATGAGGATCCAACGCAGGGTCACATGGCGGCGATCGACGGGCGTCTGGCAAATCAGTATCTCATCCTGCTCTGAAAAAACGACCGGGCTTCGTTTCAGAGATCGCCAAAAGACAAAAACACTCCAAATGCCCAACAGCAGGATCTCCAGAAAAAGTGCCGCGCGAACAGGATCAACCGGATTAAGCAAACGTAAAAGTAGAGATCCACCGCTGGCAAAGAAAGTCAGCATGGCAAATAGCCAAACGCTAAAAAAAATAATTAGATAAAGAAGGTAAATGCGATTATTGAGTGAGCGGTCGTGCTGTTCGTAGGCAACAAAAGACAACCAATAGGATAGTTCGCGCTCCTCCTGGCGGGTACGCACCCAATGCACGGCGCGCATCTACTCAGCCTCGATCACACCGTTGTGGATGACCAGATTGCGGTCGCCTAATTGGTCGATCAAATTCGGGTCGTGGGTGGATAACAGGATTGCCGCACCTTGTTCACGGTAATTCCGCAACTCGCTTATCAACAGTCCAACCCCTTCGATATCGAGCGCTGATGTTGGTTCATCCAGTAGGAGTACTTCGAATGGACGGATCAGAGCAAGTGCCAGACCCAGTTTCAAACGCATACCGCGCGAAAAGTGGTGAGGAAAAAGGTCTCTCACTTCCCACAGACCAAGCTTACGCAGTAATATTTCCCCCCGCTGGTCAAAACCTTGCAGCGCATTATTGGCCATGGCGATGAAGCGCAAATGTTCCCAGGCGGTCAATTCCAGGTAGAAACGGGGGACATCAGGCACAAATACCATACGACGGCGGACTTCAACCTCATCCCGGTACAGGTCGAAACCATCGACCGAAACGGTGCCACTGGACGGACGGATGAGACCTGATAAACAAGAGAGTAAAGTTGTTTTTCCAGATCCATTTGGACCGGACAATATAGTGATTTCTCCCGCATTCAATCCAAAAGAAGCAGGAGCCAACGCTAAAAATGAATCGAAATTTTTACTTAATTCCGTAACGACAAGGCGCAACGTCAACTGATTCTCCATATTATTTTCTTTTTGCGTCCCTCAATTGGACTAATAAATTGCATACTCTCAATACTTAGTCAAAACAACAAACAAGTAAAATTATAATATGAATTCTAATTGGTTCTGTCGAATTACGCACCAGCAAGAGCCGGTCAGTGGAGGGTTTTGGTTGGTATAATTCGAACTGTTCAGGCAAAAACATGAACCAAGGAAGATAAATATGAAATCTAAAGTAGCTGTTTTGAGAACCACGCCCGAGACGATCCTGGAGGATTATCAACGGCTTTTCGAGTTGGCGGACGGGAAGGCTGCGCTGGACCCTGGTGCGACGACAAT
>JAJFTV010000174.1 GCA_021372725.1 Chloroflexota bacterium
GTCTACAAAATATCCTCCTTCTTGCAAGTTGTCCCGAAGGTCTCCGAGTCTCATCGGAAGATATTTTCCATTTTCGTTTTTAACCCATAACTGCAAATCACAAGAAGGAGAACCACCGGGTAGATGGGCAAGGAACTCAGATTGACCAGGTTTTCCATTGATCAGATCGTAGCGGTGTAGCCAACCCTCTTTTGCAGGAAAATTGCACTGCTCCAGTTCTGAAAGCCCAGTCAATATCTCCATGATTTCTTTTTCATCTGTGATCGGATTGTCTGCATTACTCTCTACGGTTACATCAACAGCGGACTGACAATCATTTAAGAGGGGGTTAGTCTCTACAGGAATTTCCAATGTACTCCCGGGTAAAGTCGGAACTGGAGTATTTTCAAGATCAAGAGCGGGAAGGCTGGCAGCAAGCCCGGTAGGTGAGACAGTGTTTTGTGACTTCACCTCTGTATCTGGCAACGCCGTATTACAGCTACTAAGAATTAGTCCTGGCAAAATTAGAAACCACCCCAAAATACGTATGTGTCGGTTCATATTAACATGACGTTTCATCTTCACCTTTCGGTCAAAGAGGGACTCTTACCAAAATACTGATCCGTCGTATAAGTATACCGGAATGTGACCAGCAAAACCGGTACGAAATAAGAGAGATCAGGGAGTATTATAATAATCTCATTTCAAATATGACCCCTATAAATGATACCCAACAGCCCGGTAGACTAAATAAAGTACTCATCTCACTAATCGAGAGTTGGAGAGCATTCTGGCATTCCTGTCTGGCGGCTTTACCGAAAGGGAGGTGGTGGTGGGCATTGTTGGTGCTGCTGGTGAGCGCTGTTCTGGCGCGGCTTCCACTTGCGGTCACACAGCCGATGACGCATGACGAATCCTATACATACATAGCCTTTGCTTCACAGCCGCTGACCAATTTGGTGAGCGATTATCATCTGCCTAATAACCATATTTTTCATTCGGTGCTCGTACATTTTTCAACCCGCCTGTTTGGTGAGCAGCCTCTGGCAGTGCGTTTACCAGCTTTACTTGCCGGGGTACTGGTGGTACTGGCAGTTTTTTTGCTGGCGCGGGCGCTGTATGGCGACTCTGCCGGACTGCTGGCCTCTGCCATCACAGCGGTCTTGCCGGCTTTGGCCGAGATTTCAGCCGAGGCACGCGGATACAGCCTGTTAACTTTGCTGGTTTTGCTTGAATTTTTACTGGCGTTATACCTGCGAAAGCATCGCAACCTGTGGGGATGGCTATTTTTCGCCGGAATCGGCGCATTGGGATTTTACAGCGTGCCAGTCATGCTCTACCCTTTTGGAATAATTTGCCTGTGGCTGGCGCTCAGCGGACTGGCCGGTGATGCCGGTACTGGTTACCGTTCGCACTGGCGTTTTCTGGGCTGGCTGGCGGGGGGAGTAGTCCTCACCGCGATCCTGACCGCGATCCTGTATTCGCCGGTGCTCAAGTACGCCGGGGCGGATGCCCTTTTTCGCAATCCTTTTGTTCTTCCGCTTACATCTGCCGAATTTCTGGATTTGCTGCCCGGCAGGACGGCTGAAACCTGGCATATCTGGCAGGCTGGTACCGCATCGCTATTATGGCTGATGGTGGCCGGGTTTGTTCTTTCACTGTTGCTTCACCGCTCCGCCAACGATGCGCGAATTCCACCGCAAGCCGGCCTGCTCTGGATTCCGTTGGTGGCATTGATCCAACGCCCCAATCCCTGGCCAAAAATCTGGATTTATTTACTGCCGCTGCTGGTTATTTGGGGTATCAGCGGTTGGCTGCTGCTGGCACAGAAATGGGTGAAGCAGAAATACCTCTCGAGAATCGTGGTTATCCTGGCAGCCATCCTCCTGTTGGCAGGAGCAATCCGGGATGTACCGAAAATCCTGAACCTGCCGGGTGGGCCAGGTGAAACAGAACGTGCCGTCATACTCATCGCAGAGGAAATAGAGCCGGGGGACGCCCTGGTGGCAGCCTCACCCAATGATGCACCCGCCTGGTATTACGCCCGCCTGCACGGGATCTCAAAGGAAGCCTACACCCACCTGGAGGAAAGGAACCCCCGGCGGGTCTTCGTGCTGGTCAACCCGGCTGAGGGACAAACGGTTGAATCCGTGCTGGAAGAAAGGCGGTTGGATCCGAATGGTTTTCAGATGTCGTCGGCCAGAGTAGTATTGGATTGGGGTAGTACACTGGTGATCGAGCTGAAGAGCAATCAAAATCGATAAACAGAAATAAACCTGCCCTGATCATCCTGTGTTACCGTCATAACTAAAGACCTTTCAACATTTATTGACATTTTCCATTCTTAATCGTAACTATTTTCAAAAGATAACGTCATAATAAGTGGGTAATGGACTCGTTGAATGAGCAAGATCTGATAATCGGCGCTAAGGCTTACAACGCAGATGTGCTTGGAATAATCTATGATTGTTACAGTCCAGGTATCTACCGTTACGCCATGCGTCGGTTAGGAGATACAATTTTGTCTGAGGATTGTGTTGCAGAAACATTCTCCCGTTTTCTCAAAGCTATTCGATCTGGGCAAGGGCCTAAAGATCATTTACAGGCTTATCTTTATCGGATCGCCCACAATTGGATCGTTGACATCTACCGCCAACAGTCTGCCATGCCAATCGATTTGGATGATTCGTTGCAGATCAGTGATCAATCCGTTGCTGAAGATCAGATAGATACACAACTGAAACAAAATCAAATCCGCTTAGCTTTGAGAGACCTAACTCCAGACCAACAACAGGTAATTACTTTACGTTTTATTGAGGGCTGGGAAAATGAAGAGGTGGCTGCAGCATTAGGAAAACCGGTTGGAGCAATCAAGGCATTGCAACACAGGGCATTGAAGACCTTACGAAGGCTATTGTTACCCGATGAAAAGGAGAGCGTACATGAATCAGAAGGGTGAAATTGACCCAGCGCTTTGGGAAAAATTACAGGTTCTGAAAACTCCGGCGATTCGTAATCCCGAATTAGAAAAATCCGGACGAGCAAAATTTCTTCAGGAAGCAAAAGAAATGTCTGCAGCCGTAACTCCTACGATGAAGCAACGTCTTAACAAATGGACCAATTCAATTCAATCCATATTTGTTATTCGACGGAAGGAGCATCCCGCTATGTTAAATACATTTGCCACAATTCTAATCGCTGCCGCGCTGGTTTTTGGAGGAGGTGGTGTTGTCGTCGCATCAGCTCAAAGCAGTCAACCTGATAACCTGCTATATGGGATAAAATTGTTGAGCGAAGATATCCAATTGCAGCTAACAACTAATCCGGAAACACAATACCAAATCTCGCTGGATTTTGTCGATCGGAGAGCAGAAGAAATCCGGACTATGCTGGAAGTCGACGGCATCCCTCCGGAATCTGTCGTGGTGCGTTATCAAAATCAAGTGGAACAGACAATTCGTTATGCATTAAACCTGCCGGATGAACAGACAGTGGAAGCCCTTGAACAAGTTCAGCTTCGACTGCAAACACACGAGCAATCTATGTTGAATATCAAAACAAATGCCTCCCCAAAGGCTGAAACATCCCTTTTACAGATTCAACAGATGATCCAGGAACAACTGCGAATTGTAGAAGGAGATTTGAGTGATCCAACTCAATTACGCGAGCAGATTCGATCGCAGGATCAATTACGGGAACAAGACCAAACCCGTACCTCCATACCGGAAGGGCAGGCAAACCAGACAGAATCCGGCACTGGAAATGGTAATCCATGGACTACTGGAATACCAACGCAGAATAGCGGGTATGGGCCGGGACCGGGGCCGGAACCTGCCTGTACATGCACCCCAAAATTGGGTGAAAATAGCAACCAACAATCTGGGCAGCCATCACTGATTGGTCCGCAAGCCACACTTGTTCCGGGCGGTCAAGGCGGTAAACAGTAAGTAAGAAAAGAAAAGTAGAGTAAAGGAATAGGGGAGCAAGGCCGTCCTATTCCTTTACTCTATTGTATTCCGTAGCTCATTTTTAGGCCGGGAAGTCAGGCAACAGGCCGCTTGTAAACCCGGCCCTTCCCCTGCAAGCGCAAGCCATCACGCAGATTCTGGTAATCATGCGTCTCCGGGTTGTTGATTAGAGAACTGGGTGCATCCACATCGATGATCGTGCTGCACAGAGGTTCAAAATCAGCGCGGTAATGATTGGTACTTTTCAGTACCAGGATCTTCATTTTGGAAGGATCAAGATCGACTACACGCATAAAGGATTGATCGAATATCTGTATGCGGTACGAAGCCACCACCACGTGTACATCCCCAATGCGAAGATGAGCCATTTTTCCCAGGTTTGCTTTCATTTCACGCAGCATCGGGCCGGTGCACACGAAATCACCTTCTGACAGCTTGACAACCTCAAATTTTCCGTGAAACGGGTTGTGACCAGGGGTTAGTTTTCCACCCAAATCCATTTCGATGACTGTACCCTCCCCTGCCTGATGCGCCATCATTGCCGCCTCTGGATCGAACATCAATGCCACTGCCGATTCAGGTGCGCCCTGTTTCACCAGTTCATCCATGATCCAGACCGTATCCGAGCCGGCCCCGCCGCCGGGGTTATCCTGCCCGTCCGCAAGGATCACCGGTTTGTCTACTGTTTTGGCGATTTCAATGGCCTGCGCCACCGCCTGTTGTGCGTTTGGCAGCTCACCACGGAACTCGCCCTCCAATTCCAGTGCAGTTTCCAGTAACCGGTCGGCAGCCCGTTGTGCCGCCACCTGGGTGGATGCATAAGCAAATACCGTCGGCCCCATGTATGGAACATCTGATTCCAGAAAACCCTGCATGACGGAAGCAGAAATCACCTGCGGGTCCTGTTCAATGCGATCGATTTCGCCATACAATATCTGGCTGGGTCTCTTATTCGTTGCCAGGGTGGAGCCAGGCATCAGAAATGGCAGTTGGTGATACGCCTTATATAAAGGCTTTCGTTTCAGCAGATAATCCATGGCGGTCGCACAGCGGACACCCGTCTCATAAATGTCAATATGCGGGTAAGTACGGTATCCAACCAACACAGAAGCGCATTCAAAAAACTCTGGAGAAATATTTCCATGCAGATCCAGCGATACCACAATCGGAACATTTCCCACCACTTTACGAACCTGTTTAATGGTCTCCGTTTCCCCCTGATTGGCAGGTTGGTAAACCATGGCCCCGTGCAGGTCAAGATAAACTGCATCAAAGGGGCCTTTTTCCTTAATAGCGCTGGTAATGCCATCGGTGATCAAATCGAGAAACTGCTGGAATAACTTGGCAGGCATGGGAGCGGATGGTTCCGCTTCCCCAATTTTGGCGATTGCTGAAACATCATGTCCCAATTTTTCTGCCTGGTTATAGAAACCACAGATTGAGTTGTTATAATTCTGACCGCGGAATACCTGTTCCAATTCTTCGGCGATGTAGATTCCAGACAGCATCGCACCCCGCGCGGCAAAGCTCTCATAATCGGTTGGAATGGGTGAAAAAGTATTGGTTTCGTGTAAGAAACCTGCCAGTGCAATACGTGCCATGATATTCTCCTCATTTCCAAAATCACAATTTTTCGTCAGGAATTATGTCAGACCTGATAAGATTGCCCGTGATTTGCTGCCCGATTAGTCCAGTCAATATTATTCTGTAACCGGCATACTGTAGAACTATGATAAAAGTTTCCGTTATCCAGGGCGATCAGGAATAAATTATACCGCTTGCTTGACGGGGGTTCCACTGAAATGTATACTGATATTGTTTGTTGGAGGATGCGAAAAATTGGGTGAAACATTGGCTGAAAACATTTCTCAAGCTATCCGCGATGACATCATCGAAGGACGGTTGGGAATTCATTCATTTTTGACAGAACGCGAGTTGGCGAACCGTTTTTCGGTCAGCAAGGCACCGGTGCGCGATGCACTGCACCGCTTGTGTCAGGAAGAATATCTGGTCAGTTTTGCCCGCAAGGGCTACATGGTTAATATGATCTCTGCAGAAGAATATGTTCAAATCCAACAGGTGCGCCTGCATCTGGAGGAATTAAGCATCAAACTCGCCGTGAAAAATGCGACCGATGTTGAACTGGACAGTCTTTCAGAAATAATTTCACAACAAGTGGCCGAAAAAAACCCTTACAAAGTCAGCAATACACGCTTTCATCTGCGTCTTGCCGAGATCAGCCGTAACCGCTACTTGTATTCACATCTTTACTCCATGCTGGGTACAGTTGCCCGGGCGGTGATCGTTCAGATCGGCCCGAAGGACAGCTTGCACATGGATCACCATGCAAGGATCATCGAGGCATTAAAGAGACGTGACGAACAAGCCGCAATCACGGCCCTGCATGAGGATATCGAGCAAATGGAATTGATGATGGGCTCCAATCAAAGCAGGGGTTAAGACGAGAGATTATTCATCCATTTTCACTTGACATTGACTTTTTTTTGTTATAAACTGAAGTTATCGATTTAGGGCCAAAAGGCTTCCGGTAGTTGCTTTCTTATTTACTGGAGGGGTAGCGAATAGAGTTTATCTTGGCAGAGGTTCTCTTACATTTTTTTAGGGAACTTTTTTTTACTTTCAGTTGTCATCCATTTAACGTTATCGTTTCATACAATTAAATGATGCAGGAGGTGTTTATGCATTGAGCTGCTGTAAAGCGGGAGAACTTTACCTAACTGTTCTTCACGGTTTCAGTTTCATCAAATTATCCAGTTCACACAAGGAGATGACGCTATGGATAAGCCTCTAAAGATATTGATGATTGGTATGCTCATTTTGAGCACTACTTTCCTGAGTGCCTGTGGGCAAGCCAAGCCTGACGTGATAAAGATCGGAGTTAATGCTCCCATCACAGGTGATATCCCCAAAGTTGGAGAAGGTACCAAATACGCCGCTGAAATGTGGTTGGAAGAAATCAATGCGGCAGGCGGCCTGGAGATTGGCGGGAAAAAATACCAGGTCGAATTGGTAATCGAAGACAATGAATCGAAGGCCGAATCAGCCGTTTCTGCCAATACAAAGATGATCACACAGGACGAAGTAATGATCATCATTGGCCCACAGGCATCCAAACAGGCTGTACCCGCCGGCCAGGTGGCTAACGATAATAAGACCCCCATGATTAGCCCATGGTCCACCAATCCGAATACCACTCTGAACCGACCCTGGGTTTTCCGGGCTTGCTTCCTCGATGACTTTCAGGGACCCGCAATCGCCAATTTTGTCACCAGCGAGTTTGGCTTTACAAAAGCCGCCGTGCTGTATGACATCGCCAGTGATTACCCCAAGGGCCTGGCTGAATTCTTCAAAACGGCCTGGGAAGGATTGCACGGCGCTGGGTCCGTCGTGGCCTACGAAAGCTTCACCACCAAAGACACCGACTTCAGCGCCCAACTGACCAAAATTCGTGAATCCGGAGCTGAATTCTTGTTCACCCCGCAATACTACAATGAAGTTGCCTTGATCGCCCAACAGGCACACCAACTGGGCTTCAACAGCCCAATCGTCGGTAGTGACAGTTGGGGTTCAGCCGAATTGATCCCGCTGTGTGGAAAAGACTGCTATGGTTCTTTCTTCACCACTCACTACGCTGCTGCGGGTGCAACGGGCGCGACTAAAACCTTCATCGATACCTATACCGAAAAATACGGCTACGTTCCCGATGATGTGGCTGCGCTGACCTGGGATGCTTTTAATCTGGCAAAACAGGCTATGGAGGATTGCGGCACGATCACCGGTGATATTGCCGCAGATCGCACATGTGTGCGTGACGCGCTGGCAAAGGTGACAGAATTCCCCGGCATTACCGGGACGATGACTTTTACACCCGGCAGTGGTGATCCAAGTAAATGCGCTGTGATCGTAAAAATCAGCGATGCAGGTGAGTTTACCTTCTACCAGCAGTCTTGCCCATAAATTCATACCCGTTCCATGTCCCAGAATCTTTTTAATCACATCTTTACTTGACAAACATGGAAAACAAGAGGCGGGCCAGTGTCACAGACCCTGCGCCCGCTCTCGCTAATCCCGAGGAGCAAAGGCTATGGACACTTTCCTTCAAAATGTAATCAATGCACTGCAATGGGGCTCCTTTTATGCGTTGATTGCTCTAGGCTACTCGATGGTTTACGGGGTGCTGATGCTTTTCAATTTCGCCCACGGCGATATCTTCATGGTCGGTTCATATATCGGATTTTTTATTGCAACCGGCCTGATCAGCCTTGCATCAATGGGTTTCATCCAGTTGCCTGGCTGGGTGATATTGATCCTGACGCTTTTATTGGCGATGACGCTGACTTCTATTGTGGGGGTGCTTGTTTACCGAATCGGATACCGGCCGCTGCGTAACGCACCCCGTGCTTCAGCGGCCATCACTGGTTTGATGATCGGCATCATCCTGGAGACCGGAAACCTTTCCCTGCTGGGTGCCTCCCGTAAAAAGTTTCCGGAGATTATCCCAACAACAGTGTTCCAGATCGGCAATATCAGCATCACAGATACGAAGATCCTGATTGTTCTGGTTTCCATCCTCCTGATGTTTGCCATGCATCAGTTCGTGCAACACAGCAAGTGGGGCATGGCAATGCGTGCCTCCGCCTATGATTTTGTGATAGTTCCTCTAATGGGCGTATCGGCCGATAACATCGCGGCCATCACCTTTGCACTCGGCTCGGCGTTGGCCGCCGCGGCCGGTGTTTTCTATGGCATGGCATACCCGATACTTGATCCCTATATGGGCATCGAATACGGTTGGAAATCCTTTGTGGCAGCCATTCTGGGAGGCCGTGGTTCGGTTATCGGGACGGTGATTGCAGGCTTTTTAATGGGATTTTTGGATATCTTTGTTGCCACTTATTTCCCATCCACTATGCGCAACCTGATCTCCTTTTCCATTATCCTGATCATCCTGACATTCCGACCGCACGGCTTTTTTGGCCAGCCACACAGCGCCCAATTGCGGTTATAACCCCATGCGATGAAACAAAGACGAGGAAAACAATGAATAATACAAATGAAAATTCAATTTCCAAGCCACGCAAGGGGATCCGCAGTTACTGGTCTTCAATACGCCAGTTTTTTGCCCAGGCGCCAACCCTGGGTTGGTTGTTTGGAACGCTGCTGGCTGCCGCTCTGGAAAATCTGATCGGTTTTTCGCTGGCGCGCGGGATCGGGCTTGACAAACCTCCGGTGCTTTTCGGTGTGGATATCGTACTGAAAACACCTCACCTGTTGCCAGCCACCCTGCTGTATGACTTGATCATCTATCTCATACCCATTGTATTGGCCATCCGCTTTCTGACCCCTATCGCCAACCGTCTGGCAGCCTGGATGCTCCATTATCCAATGTGGGTCTCGGCGCTGGTGCACATGGTACTTCTGTATTTAACATTGGACCTGTGGACTGGCGTGAATGATTATCGTGTGCTGGTTGCCAAACTGATGATGATCTCCATCATGATCACTCTCAGCTTGAATGTCATCAACGGTTACATGGGTGAATTTTCCTGCTCGCACCCAGGGTTTATCGCTCTGGGAGCGTATGTTGCCTCGATCTTCACCGTCGGTCTTTTTGTCGGTGGTGATCTGGGTTCGATCCAATTACCGGCATTCCTGGGACCAATCCTTTTCCCAATCGGCTTGATCCTGGGAGGGGTAGCCGCCGCTCTGGGTGCGCTGCTGGTGGCCATTCCTTCTTTCCGCACCCGTGGTGATTACCTTGCGATTATCTCCCTGGCTTTTATGTTCATTGTCAAAAGCTTTTTTGAAAACATTGAAGCGCTCGGAGGTGCACGAGGTTTTGGTAATCAGCCCGATTTGGCCACTCTGCCGGTCGTTTTTCTCTGGACCATGCTCTGTATTTGGGTCATCAACAATTTTGTACAGTCCACCATGGGAAAAGCGCTCAACGCCATCCGCGATAATGAATTGGCAGCCGATGCCATGACAGTGGACACCCGCAAAACCAAGATGATCACTTTCCTGTTTTCTGCTTTTTGGGCCGGGGTGGCAGGCGGCCTGTTTGCGCACGTCATCCGTTACGTAAACCCCAGTACATTCGGGACGCAAAAACTGGCCGAGGTATTGGCGATGGTCTATTTCGGTGGTTTGAATTCTGTGACCGGTTCCATTGTAGGTGCAATAGGTTATAACCTGCTAAGCGAAATGCTGCGCCCTCTTGAACTGTTCAAATGGATTATCATCCCGCTACTTCTAATTCTGGTGATGATATTCAGGCCAACTGGTTTGATTGCTTTCCGTGAATTCAATCTACTTAAGATCCTGCAGCCCAAGACGGATACCATGAAAGGAGAGGTGGAAAATGTCCCTCCTGCAAGTTAACCACATGACCCACTATTTCGGCGGTTTGCGTGCGGTCTACGACTATAATTTGAATATTGAACCCGGAGTAATTCATGGTCTGATAGGCCCCAACGGAGCTGGTAAAACAACCATTTTTAACCTGATCACCGGAATTTATACTCCCAGCGAAGGCGAGATCCTGCTGGATGGAAAATCAATCAAAGGGATGCCTCCCCACCTGGTTGCAGCAGCCGGATTGGCGCGAACTTTCCAAAATTTGCGTCTGTGGCGGCACATGACTGTTCTGGAACATATAAAACTTGCCCGCTATTCCAAAATCAGTTACGGCCTGGCGGGAGCTTTTTTCAACACACCAAAGCGGGTAAAAGAAGAAAATGAAATCACCCGGATATCCATGGATTTATTAAACCTTGTGGGCATCAGCCACCTGGCTGATACGGTGGTTACCAATTTACCTTACGGTGCACAGCGCAGGGTTGAGCTGGCCCGTGCGATGGCCATTGAACCGAAAGTGCTTTTTCTGGATGAACCGACTGCCGGGATGAACCCGGAGGAAATGCTCGAAATGGAAAAAATCATTCGCCAGGTAATGGAACAGTTCAACCTGGCCATTTTCCTGATCGAACATCGAATGCGCCTGGTCATGGATCTGTGTGACTATATCCAGACCCTCGTTTTTGGAGAAGTGGTCGCCGAAGGATTGCCGGAAGAAATCCGCAATAATCCCATTGTCATTGATGCCTATTTAGGCAAGGAGGTTGAAACCTGATGTTGCTCACAATCGAAAATCTACAGGTGTCCTATGACCGTATCAAGGCATTGCACGGCATCAGTTTTGAAGTCGATGAAGGGGAGATTGTCTGTATTATCGGCGCCAACGGAGCCGGAAAAAGCACAACGCTGCGGGCCATCTCACGGCTGATACCCGTTCAACCCGGGTCAAAAATGACGTTCGCCGGGCATGACCTGACTACATACCCATCGGATAAAGTGGTCAGTCAATTGGGTATTTCCCATGTTCCGGAAGGACGGCGCCTGTTTGGCAATCTGACGGTGATGGAAAACCTTGAGCTGGCAGCCTTTGCCCGCAAAGACAAAGCTGAAGTCCAGCGTGATCTCAGGCAAATCTTTACAGTTTTTCCGCGCCTGGAAGAGCGAATGAAACAAAATGCCGAAACATTGAGCGGCGGCGAACAGCAGATGCTGGCAGTCGGCCGGGCACTGGTGAGCGCCCGCAAGATGATGCTGCTCGATGAGCCTTCGATGGGCCTTTCCCCGCTTTTGATGGGCAATGTCTTTGAAGCTTTGAGGGAAATCAATAAGGAAGGCACCACCATCCTGCTGGTGGAACAGAATGCCCGTATGGCACTTAAATTCTCAAGTCGCGGCTATGTGCTGGAAAGTGGAAATATTGTACTGGAAGGCAAATCGGAAGAACTGCTCAACAATCCGGAGGTGAAAAAAGCCTACCTGGGCGGTTAGAAAGTTGATTGTTGGAACCCGGGTTTCCCACTTGACCAAAAATTTCACTAATTTACTCACAAAAATTGGTTTTTCGGGATTAAATTATATGAAATTTTCATGGAATTAAAGGGTTTGAAACTCCTTAATAAGCCGTTTCTCTTCTCCCTCAACAAGGTAGGCACTGACCGTTACAAATTTTTCGATTCCGGATCCCAACAGCTTCCGCCGCAGTAACTCGTCCACCTGAAAAATTCCGGCATTATTATTCATCCGGATATTAATTTGAACAGGTTTATCGCTCCCCTCCAGGATTTCAACATTGTCGATTGCGGCGGCTGAAACGGAATGGATATCCATTTTTCCCGCCTGGTAGGGGATTCGCGAACGGCCCTGGCTCATATCCAGAGCATCTGCTACTCGTACAATACCCGCTTCGATGGTATACGGTACCCCGCCGCTCCGATGAGCGATAATGGCATGCAGAGTCTCCGAGGTAATAATCGTTCTTTCTTCAACCGGCAGGAAATCGAGAATTCGATGCAGAATACTGTTCGCAAGGATCAGGCTGAACTCTTCGTGACCCTCGCGGCTGATGGACATACCGAGGTCATGAAAAAGACTGGCCAACAAAATGACCAATTCAGCATAATCGGTTGAAAGGTCATAGTTCTGTGTGACCGACATTACCACCTTGTGTTTATCAAGGATACGCGCCAGCCGCAGCGCAATGTTGGCCACAATTTGGAAATGGACAGCCCCATGATCTGTCATACCCAGCCGGTCGATGGCATTGATGTTGATAACACGCCATAAGGTTTTAATTTCAATATCGTTATTAATCAATGCCAGGGTTTTCTCCAGCAGACTATTGTGATGAGCGGGAACCCGAATGTCGATATGTGCATACTTTTTTGTTTCCATCGGTAGAATCTCTCTCCTTATCGTAACTGACCGAATATTGGACCTATTCAATTTGATTATCGCATGATCTTTTCTCTTATTCCAATTTTTGTAACAAATTGGTTGTTTTCGATTTATACCACAGCCGGTAAAGCAACTCCAGGCCTGAAAATAATGACCGAGGTTGGCAACAGCCGCAATTCATAACCCGCAGGCCGGGCGTTCGAATAGAATTCTTCTCATCAAAAAAAAGAATTTGTTTGCAGAAAATTGAGCAATGAAAATGAAAGTGTTTTCATAAACAATTTTCTGATACGCCAGCTTATAATAAAGGAGGTTTTCATCACTCAAATTTTTCCCGCTGATAAGACCTTCTCAAGTAAATAACTCAAAAGAATGACGATTAATGAACTAAAAGGAACCGGTGCATGGGAAAAAAATCTCAATTATCACTGTTGCTGGACTGGATTCGACAGAAAACTCCTCCTTCTCATACGGCCCTCATTATTCTCTTTGGCATCTTTTTCGCTTATTTGTTAAGAAACCCCTTAACCCCCTTGTTGACTGGCGGAAAAACCTTTACTGGGCGAAGTGTTCCATACCAGATCATTTTCATGGCTGTTTACAGCTTGTTTTTCATTACATTGATACTAACAATATACTTACAATATTTCCGGGTCAAGTGGTTTAACAAATTTATCAGCCGGATTATCCGTCCCATAAAAAAATCAAGAAAAATTCAATCCGCCTTGTTATTCCTGATGCTCGTTTCAATTTTCTATTCCATTTGGTGGAATTTCACTCCTATGGAAGATACAGCCTACTTTGGCGGAGATACCTGGGAATATCAATCAATGGGTGTCAACTTTGCTTATGGGCACGGGGTTCAAAAATTTGGCGGTTTAGAATCATACAAAACTTATAAATTTGCCAAATTAGATACAATTCCCACTTACTATGATGATTTCTTCCGTAAAGCTGGTCAGGATATTTTCCGCAGACAACCTGCTTATCCTCTTTTCCTGGGCATTGTGTACAAGATTTTTGGTGTCAGTCCCTTCACGGCGAAGGCAATTCAATTGTTGATGTTAGTGATCATCGCAGCGTATTTACCGTTGATTGGTTTTCATTATTGGGGGAAAAACGGGCTTGTCGGCGGAATACCGGCTGGAGTGCTATATCTGGCAATAACCCACCAGCTTTCATCACAAATAATGACCGAAACCCTGGTTAGTTTTGTAGTATTTCTTGTACTTCTAGCTTTAATGAATTATGAGCAGCGCCCCGGCACCCTTTCATCAATTTTTCTTGGTTCTTCTCTTGGCTTTGTATTATTAGTGAAGGACATCCTTTATCTGATTCCAATTCTTACTGGTTTATGGATAATTATCCGATATTTTATAAATCATGATAAAAAAGAAATAATGAGGTTGCTCATTATCATCCTTTCCACAGTAATCATCATTCTGCCTTGGACTTCATACGTGAGTTACAAATCAGGCCATCTTGTTCTAATTTCAACCAAAGGATCCTCTCAACTACTGGATGATAATAATGAACTATGCATTGATGGTCGTTGGCATCCCGAATGGAAAGAAAATGAAAATTCATTTTATAACACGGATGGGATCGATCAAGAATACGCAATTATTAAAGTTGTTAATTTCTATTGGCATAATCCGAATCTCTTTCCCCGTTGCATGGTTAACAAATTTCTTAAAGGTTTTGGGCCATCGATCGGTTTATGGATTTTTATTGGGTTAGTGTTAATTCGAAATTTGATTCGAATGGTAAATCGTTGGACTAAATCGCAAAATATCCAGCTTTTTATCGAGAAATCGAGAATGAAAATTCCAGCACCATTTTGGGTGATCGGAGGAAATTTTCTGCTGATAACGCTGATTTTTCACGGGGAGAAAAGTATCGCTGTGAGTACCAGTCGATTCATTGCACCAATGGATTTCATATTTGAATTATTGTGTTGCGTCTTGTTTGTACTTTATATTAAGCCTTTATTGGATCATTTATTCCAAACAAATACAAGCGATTAGAAGAATTTACAAGAGGGTGAGCAAGAAGTCTTGAGGATTTATCGTTGTAACAGAAGCAAGTGACCTAATGGTCAGGTTTCTGTGAGCGAGGAGGGGCTCGAACCCTCAACCAATAGCTTAAAAGGCTACTGCTCTGCCATTGAGCTACTCGCCCTGATTTGCCCGATGATTTTATCACGCTAAATTCACTACGTCAACAATTTGAACAGGGAAGAATTTATTAGAACCTGTTGACTTTTATTTTAAATATCGTACAATATGATATATGTCAAACAGTATTGACTAGTCAAACAAGTTTTACAGATCATTTTGACAACTTATTTCCTCATCTAATTTCAAACTTTTCGTATCAAATCCTTTTTATTTTGACGGTGCTTTTACCTGAAAGGAGGTGACAAACAAACAGATTTTCACCAGTGATTTCTGCCTTGTTGGTCGTAACCTGTTATTTCAACAATATGAGGATAAAAGAGAACATGAAAATTAAGCTTTCAATATTATTTACTGGTCTGGTTATCTTTGGCATGCTTCTGGCTTCCTGCGGACCACAGGCCACATCCACTCCCGAGACGGTCACCGTAATCGAAACAGTTGTAGTCGAAGGTGAAACTGTTATTCAGGAAAAGGTTGTCACTGCCACACCGCAACCAAAGGGAAATGATACGCTTGTTTTTCACCTTTCCGAGGATCCTGAAACATTAAATCACATATTAACCGACTCAGGAACCGCAAATTCTGTCATTAGTAACTACTTCTGTGAACGTTTGGTTTATTATGATAGTGAAGGTAATCCACAACCATGGCTTGCAGAAAGCTGGGAAATTAATGAAGATCAAACTGAAATCACTTTTACTCTACACCAGGGTATAAAGTTTACAGATGGAACTGATTTTAACGCTGAAGCCGTTAAATATAACTTTGATCAAATCCTGGACCCTGCAGTAGCTTCACCCAAACTCACTTATTTAGGTTCATTACAAAGCGTTGAGGTTGTGGATGATTACAACGTGAAATTTAATTTCACCGAACCTTATGCTCCATTCTTTGTCAATATTGCATTTGCAGCTGGTTGTATCGCATCTCCTACAGCAATGGAAAAATGGGGAGAAGAATATGGTCGGCATCCGGTTGGGACAGGCCCATACGTTATTGAAGAATGGATTCCGGGATCACAAATCACCTTCACTCGAAATGAAAATTACCAGCAATTTCGTGCAGACGCCACCAATACAGGATTACCCCTGGCAGAGAAGATCATTCTTCTGGTGATCCCTGAAGAAGGTACAGTTCAGGCTGCCCTTGAGACAGGTGAAATCCTGACAGGTACTCTGTCAGCGGATACCGTTGCTCGTTTTGTCGGTGATGGGAATTTCGATGTCGTCATCGATAAAAATGTAGCCAATATTATATTCCTTGAATTCAACTTCAACAAAGAACAATTCACTGATCCCAAAGTACGTGAAGCTATTAGCTATGCCATCGATCGTCAAGCAGCGGTCAACGCAGCATTGAATGGATATGCAGATATTGCTTATAGCCCATTACCTGCAGGAGATCCTGGATTTGACCCTGATATCGCCATTCAATATGGAACGCCTTACGATTCCGAAAAAGCTCTTTCTCTTTTCCAGGAAGCCGGTTACAGCCAAAATGAGGATGGTGTAATGCATGATCCCTCTGGGCAACCTGTTGTTTGGAAAGTAACGAGTTATGCAGGATTTACTAATATCAGCCGTACCCTGGAAGTTATCCAATCCAATTTAGCCGATCTTGGTATCGAAGTAACCTTGGAGACTTCCGAATGGGGAGCCTTCTATCCATCTTTGCTCGAGGACAATTGGGATATGGATTTGATGCGTTGGACATATAAAGATCCAAGTATTTTGAACAATCTTTATCGTTCCCCCGGTCATCGAGAGAAGACACCCGCTGGTCCATACGATGAAATTCTGGACCGTTGTAATTCCACAATGGATCCTGATTTACGCAATGAATGTATCAAAGAAGCCCAGATTTCGTTGATGGA
>JAJFTV010000188.1 GCA_021372725.1 Chloroflexota bacterium
GCTGAATGTTAGCGTAACATCCAACTATGGGTTGGTGATTAAATGGCTTGTTGCAGAGATGTGTCCTTGGGCGGATTCCTCACTTCGTTCGGAATGACAACGGGGGCAGAAGCATCCGCCGGTCGTTGTCATGCTGAGCGAGAGCGAAGCATCCGCCCGAGAGCCGGTGATGAATGGGCTGGGTGTGGAAACATGCCCCGCATTGTCATGCTGAGGGTTTGTTTCGAAACAAACCGGAAGCATCCGCCCGAGAGCCGGTGATGAATAGGCTGGATGTGGAAACACGCCCCCCGTTGTCATGCTGAGCGCAGCGAAGCATCTGCCCGAGAGCCGGTGATTAATTGGCTTGTTGTGGGCATGTACCCTTGGGCGGATTCCTCACTTCGTTCGGAATGACAAAGGGGTGGAAATAACCCCTCTCCCTGTCATACTGAACGACAGTGAAGCATCCGCCGGTCGTTGTCATGCTGAGCGAGAGCGAAGCATCCGCCCGAGAGCCGGTGATGAATGGGCTGGGTGCGGAAACACGCCCTCGGGCGGTCTCCTCGTTGCCGGAGTAACAACGAGGTGGAAATAACCCCTTGTAGAAGCAATTCCAGGAAATAATTTCACAACCTGCGGGGCGGGGAGGAGAGATTATGTGTTCCTGTAATCCTCTAGAAATGCCGCTCCAGATAGACTGCTTCATCTCCAAAGCCGTGCTTCCTGTAAAAGCGAATGGCGCCGCCGTTATCGGGCATGGTGGAGACGGATATCTCTGCACAGCCCGCCTTTCCTGCCTTTTCCATGATGGCCGAAACCAGCATCCCGCCAATGCCGCGGCTGCGTGCGGTGGCATCCACCACCAGTTCTTCGATCAGACAACAATTTCCGGCATGGTAAAGGTTGGGCCGCACGCTGTAGCTCAACAAGCCCAGCACATCCTTGCTTTCTTGTGCCAGCAATATCCCACAGCCGGGATAAACCAGGTATTCATGCACAAATTCCTCGCTTACCTCACTGGTTTCATCGTCATCGTCTGCCAGAACCCTCACCAGGCGCACCACCTCGGCAGCATCCTGTTTGACGGCATCACGAATTTGTATGTCAGCCATTTCATCCTCGTCCTTAAATGTAAATTTCACCTATACGAATAGTTCTTATACCAGCTTGAACCGTTCCGGTATCGGATGTTTTTGAACTATTTTGCGGGCAATCCGGTTGTGCTGGTCGATCAGTTCTTCCAGATCGACGGTCAACAGCTTGCCATTCTGCACCACCACCTGGCCGTTGATCACCGAAAAATCGACCCCCTGCACCGTACACAGCAGCAGCGCTCCCAGAGGATCATGAACGGCTGCTCCGGCCATGCTAAGCGTATCCAGGCGCACGCCAATCACATCGGCAGCCTTGCCGGGTGCCAGCATGCCCAGCTCATTACGGCCCAGCACCTGTGCACTGCCGAGCGTCGCCAGCCGGAATGCTTCCTCCACCGAAAGAGCCGCTGCCCCGCCCTTCACCCGCTGGAGCAGCAACGCATTGCGTGTCTCGGTAAACAAATGGCTGGAATCATTGCTGGCAGAGCCGTCCACGCCAATGCCCACCTTCACGCCCGCATCGAGCATCTCACGCACCGGACAGATACCCGACCCCAGGCGCATGTTGGAGGATGGGCAGTGTGCCACACCCGTGCCGGTTTCGGCCATCATGCGAATCTCGTCAGAATTAACAAATATGGAGTGTGCCCACCAGACATCGGGACCTGTCCAGCCCAGTGACTGCATCAACGGGGCAGGACGAATGCCAAACTTTTGTTCACAGAAGGTTTGCTCGTCGCGTGTTTCAGCTACGTGCGTGTGAAGCATCACACCCTGATATGAGCGGGCCAGCCTGGCCGCCTGGCGCAGCAGATCCTGGGTCACCGAAAACGGCGAACAGGGAGCCAGTGCCACCCGCAGCATGGAAAACGGTTCGGGGTCGTGCCAGGTCTCGATCACGCGCTGGCAGTCTTTGAGAATTTCCTCCTCCTCCTGCACCACGCTGTCAGGAGGCAGGCCGCCCTTGCTGCGCCCGAGTGACATGGAACCACGCGTGAGGTGAAACCGCAGGCCGATCTTTTGGGCTGCCCGCACCTGATCGTCGAAGGAGGAGTCGTTGGGGATCAGGTACAGATGATCACTGCTGGTGGTGCAGCCGGAAAGGATCAATTCAGCCATGGCGGTCAGGGTGCTGGTATAGACAGCTTCTGCATCCATCTCACCCCAGATGGGGTAAAGCCGTACCAGCCAGTCGAACAGCTCCTGATCCTGCGCACCGGGTACGGCGCGGGTGAGTGTCTGGTAATAATGATGATGCGTGTTGATCAAACCCGGCATTACCGCCATCCCGGCCGCGTTGATCACCGTATCGGCCTTGGCCGGCAAATCGTCCGGCAGGCCAATTTTTTCGATAACGTGGTCGCGGATAAAAACCGCCCCACCGGAAATTTGCCCGATAGCATCATCATTGGTAATGACGGTTTGTGCATTTTTGATTAATAAGGTACCCATTCTTCCTCCAGTACGATATAGTATTCATTTTTTTGGAATGATTGAGCCACAAAGTGGTTCAATCATTCCAAAAAAAGTTCCAGAAAAACCTTTTCAACACCTTTATAAATTTTTCCGTACCCATTGATTTTACTCAGGTTTGGCGGGGTGTGCGAGAACTACCTACAGTCTACCGTAGCAGACCTCCTCGTCTGGTTACCTTGGGTGACCCATCGAACACAACCATTTCACATCCTTGGGGTTATAAAAAGGTAAACGATCTGAAAACTTTGCCCTTTTCATTGCAGTATTTGCAAAATCGATAACATATAAATGGATAAATTGATCATAAAAAAGACCGATAATGGTACACTTAGTGCACTTGTAATATAAAGGTGACTTAATCATTGAGTAAAATTTCAGATCTCTTTTTGTGTACATCTCACAATATGCGATGGATAAATCCGGTTTGTCTGCTCCAGACCGGGCGTAGCGGCTCTATTGTCCTGCCGGGAGATCGTTCATGATCCATGAAGCCTGGTACAACCTGGGAAAGTTTTTTGTCAGCCTGGCAGCAATGGCCGGCTTTGATCTTGATATTCTGTGGAAGGCTCCCCTGCCGGAAGGGCCCGTCATCCTGGCAGCCAATCATCCCTGCACCTTTGATCCAGCCCTGTTGACCACTCTCTTCGAGAGGCAGGTCAGCATCCTGATCCACGGGCCTATCTTCACCCTGCCGCTCTTTGGCCACTCGCTGCGCTTCTGCGGTCATATCGAAGTACTGCGCGGTACAGGCGGTAAATCACTGGATGAAGCTGAAAAACTGTTGAAAGCAGGTAAGACGGTAGCCATCTTCCCGGAAGGCGCCATCAGCCCGGCCGGCAGCTTCCACGATGCCCGCAGCGGTGTAGGCCGGCTTGCCCTGCGTACAGGCGTGCCGGTGGTTCCAATCGGCATCCATCTGGATTCCAAACTGCTGCACCGGGTGGAGCAAATCATCGACGGTGTGTATGATACCGG
This sequence comes from Chloroflexota bacterium, assembly GCA_021372725.1. Taxonomy (GTDB): domain Bacteria; phylum Chloroflexota; class Anaerolineae; order Anaerolineales; family Anaerolineaceae; genus JAJFTV01. The sequence goes on from JAJFTV010000188.1 coordinate 3,528, forward strand.
TGCTTATTATTTCCATGGGCCCTATTCCATGACAGTTGGTGAAGCGCAGCGCTTTGAGGGGAATGTCGAAGACCGTGACCTGGTGCATCGAGTATCCAGCCAGGTGATGAGCAGGATCATCAGCCTATCCAAGGAAAGCGCTTACCGGATGCGGGTCTACCGCGCCAGCCGGCTGCGCTGGTGGCTGGTTGCCCGCTGGTGGATGTATTCACCCATTCGTTTGGTCCGCTCGTGGAACACTTTTGCCCACGCCCGCATCCGATAAATAACGTGGGCATTTGACAACCCGCCTGTCTTGTCATTCCGAACGCAGTGAGGAATCCATCAACCGTTTAATGCTTTCGGCAGCCAGGCTGCGCGGCAGCAACACCTCGGAGCCTGTTATTTCCTGCACCCGTGTTTTCATCTCCAACGTATAGGCGATGCAATCCAGCACCACCCACTCCACGCCGGCTTCCTTCAATTCAAAGGCAGCTTGTTCAGCACCAGCCGCACCCAGATAGGGTGAAGCAGCCCGTACCAGCGGTTCGACTCCCAGTACAACGCTCCACTGGCGCTTTATCTGCGGGATATGCTCCGGTGTGGGGCACAATACTCCGGCGAGTTTTCCCCTGCCCAACGTGGCTGCGGCATCATTCAAAAGTTTCTGCGGACGAAGCACTACACCGTTTGCCTTGAAACCGGGAAAATGCCCGGTGCACAGCAATACCACCACCTTTATTCCCTGATCGAACAGATTTTTCACCTTTTGCTGTACCAGCGGGGTGATCTTCCGTTCGGCAAGCTGTACAATGCGGCCGTCTGCCAGGCGCGTAACCAGTACATCATCACCGGGCAAAGGTTTCAACCGGGCGATCTCCTCACCGGTCATCCCGTCCAGCGCACCGCGCTCCACAACACGGTAACCACTCCCCAGGATGGCCAGGATATCGCCGGTAATGTCCGGCCGCGGCGCCTGGCCGATGGTAACTGCACCAAAGACCTTTGTCACCGGATACCTGCCGGGTTCCAGATCGGTTTGCCCAAAATTTCCTCCGCCGGTGTGTAGAGTTCCTGATAAGACATTCCCGCTCCCAAAATCAGATGTTCCTTCGGCACACGTAGAATCACCAGCCGCTTGCCTTCCCGCACCTGCGCAGTAGTAATGGGTATTCCGTCTTTTTCCGCCAGCGTCATGATCAGATCCGGAAAAGTTGCCAGGCGAGCTGCCCGATGTTCCAGGGTCATGTACTCATTCCAGAAGTCCATCCGGTAATCCCCGATGGTCACTTCTCCCACGTCAAATCCGCCGGTGCTTCTCAGCTTGCAGGCATCCACGCTGCCGGCTGTCACCAGCTCACCACCCAGGTACTGCGCCACAGCACGGCAGACTGCCATTCCGCCACCCGGTTTTGCTTCCAGCATAGCCTGTCCCAGTTCGATACACTGTTGGACGGCTCCCACTGCCGCGTGGCTGCGAACGTAGCCTGCGCTGACCGGGTTGCGGGCCACGGACGCCATCCCTCCGGCCTGGACAGCGGCCTGCCTGACCAGTGTCGAAGCCGCATCGAGCGAACCGCTGACGTACAACTCGATGTACCGCCCGGCAACCTCATCGCCGCCGGCCGCCGCCTGGTGCGAGACATATCCCGCCAGGGCATGCAGACCCATCGAGCCCATCACACCGGTGGGATGCGCCCGGCCGTTGCAAGGGGCATCGACCAGCGGCAGACCCAGCGCAGCAGCCTGAAGCCAGCCGTTGAGGGTGGCCGTCCCACCGCATTCATTGGTGATCAGACCGCCAATCTCCGCTCCGGTCTGGCTGCGCAGCAGTTCGACAGCCCGCGTATAAGCATTCGGCTTGACGCAAATGTTTTTGGCCGCCGGCGAGCCCACGTACGAGCAGGTCACCAGCAGCGTCTCATCCGGCAGGCTGTCCACCGGCACCAGGTCAAGACCACCCCGCTTCATCGCCAGCCGTCCCAGCCAACGGCCGTTATCCATCGAACCCCCGCCTCCCCCACCCAGCACCGCACCGCCCAGCACGGCGGCTTCAATATCGTCTGTTGTCAGTCTCACAGTTGTCTCCTCATACGTTATGCTGCCAGCAATGGCTTCAAACTCACAGCCCAGGTGCGGATCGCCTCCCAATCCCGCAGGTCACTATTCGGTTTGAATTCCTCTGATTACGCCAGTTTGGGAATTCTCGTCCTTTCGAGATGCCCTGGTTGGTAAAGCCTTGGTCCAGTCAGACGGCTAACTTCACCCGTCAATTATTAATTATACCGAGATCTCCGTTACAATAAAGTCATGCAGGATCATACGGAAGCTCCCAACCCGCTGCCCATTTCGGAAGCTGTCACCGACTATCTGCTGACGGTGGAGTTGACACGCGCCCGGAAAACCGGCCTGACCTACAAGACCGGCATGAACCAGTTCCTCGAATTCCTGCGCAACAGCGACTATAATCCCGCTACGGACGACATCTCAACAATCAACGAACAGACGGCCGGTATTTTCGCTCAATCCCTGCTGGATCAGCGATTTTCGTCGGCCACAGTCAAACTATACCTGACTGCTGTGAGCGGGTTTTACGAGTACCTGAACCTTGAGCTGCACCTCCCGCTCAACCTCGACCTGGTACGGCGTATCCTGAAAAGCAAATCGCCGCGTACCCGGCGCAGACTGCCGCAGTTCTCGTGGGAGGATATCGAGCAGGTCATCCTGTTCTGCCAGGACGACGAGGCTTTCCCCTTCACCGATGCGCTGGATCATTTGATCGACCTGCGCGACCGGGCATTGATCCTCACCCTGGCCGATACCGGGCTGCGTGTTCACGAAGCGTGCGGCTTGCAGCGCGGCGATTTTGATTGGAACCGCAGCACCGCCCTGATCATCGGCAAAGGCGATAAACAGGCCCTGGTGCGTTTTTCAACCCGCGCCATGCAGGCCATCAAGCGCTACCTGTCCGCCCGTTCGGCCATTGACGGAGCCTGCGGACGGCCCTTTTCAAGCCTGCCTGTCTTTGCCCGCCATGACCGGGCGGCCGGCAGCCGGTTGCTGTCGCTCTCCACCGTCAGCGGCGAGAAAATCGTTGCACGGCGGGCCGGTCAGGCGCTTCAGGATGCAGAAAAAGCCAGAAAAATTACCCCCCATTCTTTCAGGCATTATTTCGTTACTCGGGTAGTGAAAGCAACCAACAACATCAAGGTCGCGCAGGAGTTGGCGCGGCACGAGAATATCGCCACTACTGAAATCTATACGCATCTCATCGACCGGGATCTGGATGCCTTTTATCACCAGGCCATAGAGGAAAATTCGAAAGACTGATGACAATCTGCGGGATTGAGTGGAGTAGAATCAGTTTTCAAACAACCATAAAACCATCTTTGAGGCAACACCATGACACTGAAACCCGTTTGGACCGAAACCACCACTGTCAAACCCTATGAAACCGATTTTAAAGGCCTATGGAAACCGCACTGCTTTTTTCAGGTATTTCAGCAGGCGGCGACAAATCATGCTGAACATTTAGGGGTGGGCTACCATGCCCTGCTCGATAAAGGGGTTGCCTGGCTGCTGGCCCGGCTTAAACTCAAGGTGTACCGGCTTCCGGCCCTGGAGGAAACATTGACCATCCAGACCTGGCCGCGCGGCTTGCAGCAAAAAATCTTTTTCATGCGCGATTTTTACCTGCTGGATTCGCATGAACAAAAAGTGGCCGCAGCGACCTCGGCCTGGATGGTGGTGAATGTGGAACAGCGCAGCATCGTAAAACCCGATCCCGCCATGCTGAAATGGCTTCCTGCCAACCCCGGGCGGCTGGCGCTGGAGGAGCGAATTGACAAGATCATCGTTCCCGATGACCTGCAGGAGTTATTCACGGTACAGGCCCGTTTCAGCACCATCGACCTGATTGGGCACGTCAACAATACGCGCTATATCGAGTGGGCAGCCGACTGCTTTTCGATGGATGATTATCGCGAAAAAGAACTGGACAGCCTACAAATCAACTACGCCAGCGAGGTCAAACCGGATGAGCAGGTTTCATTGCAGGTCTCCCGGCAGAACGACAAGACTTTCGTTATAGCCGGGTCAAACCTCACCAGCGGAGCGCGGGCATTCGAAGTGGTATGGATCTGGAAGTAAATCGCCGCCTGCCGGATGGAGATACGCCCGGGGCTTAATTCCGGCAAGGCAGTAGTAAGATCCTGTTCTTGATGAAAAGGGGTGGCAAAGCCTAAAGCAATTGCAAGAACAGGCACAAAAAAAAGAGAAACCCGCTCAGTTCCAGGATTCTCTTCATCATGCGGCATTCCATTGCCATCGTTTGTTATTCAAAAGTGGATAATGCTATTTCGATCAGTTGTTCACTGTCGGTTCCCATTAATTCGTACCCCAGATTATCCACCGACCAGCGTAACCTTACCCCGGTGTTGTTATTCCAAACCTTGTTATCCGCATCCCACCCACCTTGAATTAAGGCTGCGGGATGATTGTCGCCAAGAAGAATTTCTTCCGTGGAATCGGGTGCAATTACTTCCCCAATAATATTCCAATCACGATCGGTGATCCTAAGTGTAAAACCCTCATTGTTATTTGATAACCATGCAAATTCAATGGTATTGGCAAATGGGCCAGCAGCATCACCAACATAAACACGGACATTATCTCCAGTCAGGACATACTCAGATGGAATATTGGAAGGCAAATGGATATCATACGGAAATATCGAGAGTGCCTCGCCAAGCGGTAACACCCGCGGTTCGATAACCTCAACATCGTCAGGGTAATCATCTCCCGGATAATCCTCGGTCGCCTTAAATAATTGACCCGCAATATTGGTAATCTGTGCTGAAACAAACGCTCTGGCCGGGGAGATTGTCATTATGGCAACCAAACTGATCACCAGCAAGGTAGTCAATCGAACCAGGCTTTTGCTTCTGATTAATGTGTGGGTATTCATCTTCGCTCTCCAATCAGGCTCCCTATGGTTTTGGGATAGTTCCCGATACAAGTTCTTTACGAACTCCGTATCGGGTTGCTCGCGCAATTGATACAAGAATTTATCGTCCATGGTCATCATCCAATCTGTTACGAAGTTCTTTTACCGTACGGTGTAAAATACTGCCTACGTTACTTTCTGAAAGCCTGGTTATTTTGGCAATCTCGCGGTTGGTCAATCCTGCACCATATTTCAGTGCAATCAACTCCTGTTCGTGTTCTGGTAGCACAAGAAGTATCTTAAGCAAGTAATCCTTTTCTTGCTGTTGTTGAATACTTTTTTCAATATCAATGCTTGACGGCACATTTTCGCTCCAAAATATTGGCTCCTGTCTTTGCCCGTTTACTTTGTTCTTTCTTAGATATTCTTTCAAAACATTTCTGGCGATCCCAAAGAGCCAGGTGGGCTGCGAAGCAATTTTCGTTTGATATCTAAATCGAAGTTTCCAGGCTCGCTCAAAGGTTGTGGCGGTCAAATCTTGAGCGCATTCCCGATCACCGACCTTGTACAGGAAAAAGTTGTAAATTCGCGGGAGTTCTGATGTGTAAACCGAATCCCAATCGATTTCTTGAGTCATGCCACGGAACGCCAAGAGTGTTTTGGATAGAGCTTTCATCTCGTTAATATATTGACTTTCAGATAAAAAGTATCACATAGACGAAGGATTTGAGCACATTTTACGGCAGGGATTCTGGTTTGTTCGCGAGTCATGCCCGTACCACATGGCAGAGGGACGATACAACAAATGTTACCTGGTATGGATAGAAGGAATTTAACACCCCACAGAGAGCAAACTGCCACTGCCGGGCTTCGCCGCTGAGCCAGTTTACCCGCTGCTGTCTGCCCCCTCTTTTCCTTTAACGAATACCCGATCGTTTAATCAAGCCGGCTGACCGTGCGGAAATGGTACCCGTAAATAGCCAGCGTCACCGCCAGCGGGACCTTGCGCGGATCCCTTTTAAATGTCCAGTTCAACAGCCGCCAATATTCCAGCCGTTCCTTACCTTTTACTCCCAAAACAAACATGGAGCGGAAGAAAGCATAAATATGCTGTGCCTGCAACGGGTTTTGAATCTTGGGCAGGCGGTATTCCTGTAAAAAGATACGTACTCGCTGGTAAAACGGGTGTGGAGAATAGATATCCTCAAGGATCTGGTGATAACCTTCCTTCAGTTCATCGATATCCATACGCGGGACGATATTGGTAGTGCCATCCGCGTTGTCTCCGCTCATTTCTTCCAAAAGACGGCCTTCATCTTTCAGGCGTTTGTAGAGCGGTGTGTTGAACGGAGCCTGCAAAAGCCCCACCATGGCGGTTACGATCCCGCTCTGCTGGATGAATTCAACCTGCCGGGCAAAGATCGAGGGGGTGTCACTGTCAAATCCAACGATAAAGCCGCCCATCACCTGCAGCCCGTGCCGCTGCATCCGTTTCACACTCTCCACCAAATCACGCCGGCGGTTCTGAGATTTCTGGCATTCCTCCAGCCCTGCTTCATCCGGGGTCTCAATCCCCACGAATACCGAGTGAAAGCCTGCGGCCGACATCATTTCCATCAGTTCCTCGTCGTCGGAGAGATTAATGGATACCTCGGTGGTCAGGGCGCAGCCGGTCTTGCCTTTACGCCATTCAATCAAGGCCGGGAGAAGTTCTGTCTTGAGATATTTTTTGTTGCCAATGAAATTATCATCCACAAAGAAGACACTCTGCCGCCAGCCGAGTGCGTAAATTCGATCCAGTTCGTTCAGGATTTGGGGAGCAGTTTTATAGCGCACCTGATGCCCCAGCATGGCCGTGATATTACAAAAATCACAACTAAACGGACAGCCGCGTGTAAACTGGATGCTCAAGCTCTCATAATGGCGCGTATTGATCAATTCCCATAAAGGAGCGGGTGTATCCTTGAGATCGGCAAATTCTTCTGTAGAATACACATGCTGCGGATTACCGGCTTCCAGATCCCGCAAGAAGGGAGGCAGAGTCAGCTCGGCCTCATTGAGAACAAAATGATCCACCTGCTCGAACTGGTCCTCCATCCCTGTGAAGAGCGGCCCGCCAGCCACAACCCTGAGACCATGATTCTTGCAGCGCTGAATAACCTCATGCGCCGACTGATTCTGGACGGACATGGCGCTGACAAAGGCCATATCCGCCCACTCCAGTTGTGAGTCATTGAGCGATTCGACATTCAAGTCGACCACCCGTTTTTTCCATTCGGCGGGCAGCATGGCTGCCACGGTCAACAGTCCCAGCGGAGGGTTGGATGCCTTGCGCCGGATGAAACGCAGGGCATGGTTAAAGCTCCAGAATGTATCGGGAATTTTCGGGTAAATCATGAGTATGTTCATGGAAGATCCTTGAGGTTAGTATTTATGCATCATTGGTAAATGGTAACAAAACAGGAATTATGAATCCTTCACCAGAAGATTAACATGAAAGGTTTTGCCATTGATGTGCCAAACGGCACATTCCAGATTATGCCTTTAGGTGTGACTTCCGACACAGATGTGACCTGAAAGCACTCGGGCAACATACCAAATCAGACACAGCCCTGATGCTATAATGGAGACGTGCAAAAATCCACCCCGCCCCAGGCTAGCAGTGCTGATATTGGTTTTGCCCTGGTGGTGCTGGTTTCATACCTTGCGGCGCTCTCATCCTGGCAGAACACCACACTCCTCGAACTGGCGACCATCATCCTGGCAGGCATTGGATATATCAGTGTCGGCATCTACGGCTATGCCCATGCCTCTCGCTATGGAGCTTTCTGGGTGCGCGTGATGTATTTCGTGATCCAGATCCCTTTGGGAGGTATCATCGTCCTGCTTGGTAAAGGGAATGGGTTTAATGCTCTGGTGCTGCTGCCACTGGCTGCCCAAAGTGTTATCCTGCTGCAAGGGGTGTATTTTTATGTGGCCAACGCTGCCATCCTGGGTACATTTATTCTGACAGTATCTATCTTCAATCCGGGTTGGTCTAGCGCCATCACCGGCATCCAGCTTTTTCTGGCCGGTCAGGTGTTTGTCATTATTTTCACGCGCATGGCAGTCAAGGAGGAGCAAGACCGAAAAGTCATCGAAAAACTCGCCAATGACCTGACCATCGCCAACCAGAATCTGCGACAGTATGCCCTGCAGGTGGAGGAACTCACCCTCAACAAGGAACGCAACCGGCTGGCACGCGAAATCCACGACGGGCTGGGGCACTATCTCACCACTATCCACATGCACCTCCAGGCAGCATCGGCCTTGAGCCGTCAAGATCATAATGAAAAACTTTTACAAACCATCAACACCGCACGTGATCTTACGCAGGAAGCGCTGGATGATGTGCGCAGTTCGGTGGCAGCGTTGCGCGCCCCGCCCGGAGAAGGGCTTCCGCTCCCGCAACGACTGGAAGGGCTGCTTCCGAATTTGGGCCCCGACATCCAGACTCATTTCAGCCTGACCGGCGAGGCGCGCGAGCTTTCATCCGAGGCTGATTGGACGCTTTACCGGGCAGCCCAGGAAGGGCTTCAGAATACCAGCAAACATGCCCATGCCAGTCATTTGTGGCTTGCACTGGATTATTCACAGCCGCACCAGGTCCAGCTTGCCATCACGGATGACGGAATAGGCACAGAGGTCATCGAGCCAGGATTTGGTTTACTGGGTCTGCAGGAACGGATAAAATTGATGGATGGAAACCTGTCCATTACCTCCGCCCCCATGAAGGGATTTAAAGTGGTGATCACCTTACCGGAATGAGCGAGAAAACCGTACGCATCCTGATTGTCGACGACCAGACCCTGTTTCGGGCCGGGTTAAAAACGCTCCTCTCCACCCAACCCGAATTCGAGGTGGTGGGCGAAGCCTCCAACGGTGAAGAAGCCCTGCGCCTGACCGCTTTGTACAGACCGCAGGTGGTATTGATGGATCTGCGCATGCCGGTGCTGGATGGCGTCAGCACAACCCGCAGGATCCGCAAGTGTTTTCCGGACAGCCAGGTCATCATCCTGACCACTTTCGATGATGATGAGCTGGCCTTTGAAGGGCTGCGTGCCGGAGCCATTGGATATTTGCTGAAGGACACCTCTTACGAGAAGCTCTTCGAAGCCATTCGCGCCGCGGTACGGGGTGAACATTTTTTGCAGCCTTCCATCACAGCCAAGGTGCTGGCTGAATTTGCCCGCCTTCACAGGCCTGTTTTATCCGGCGATCAGCCCGTGGAGGCCCTCACCGAACGGGAGGTGGAAGTGTTGCGGCTGGCTGCGGGTGGATCCAACAACCGCGAAATCGCCGACCAGCTTGTGCTGGCAGAGGGAACCGTGAAAAATCATCTCAGTAAAATATTTTCAAAATTGAATGTACGCGACCGTATGCAGGCTGTAGCCAAAGCGCGTGAGTTGGGAATATTATAGGGAGAGCCTTGAAATATGTAATTTTTCAAGGCTCTGAGGATCGATAAGTGGAGTTTTGATCTGTAAAACGACCAGGAAACCACACAGAAGGAAAAATAAACTTTGTACAGGATTCAAAAACAATGAGCGATCATCCACAAAAAGTCACCCATGTGCGCGATCTACTTGTACCGGCTGGTATCCTTCTGTTGGTCAGCGGAGGCGGTATACTGCTTGACCAGCGACTCCAAACCGGCTGGCTAAGCCAGACGATGATTATTTTGGCCGGATTGCTGATCCTGGCGGGTGGAATAATAATCCGTAACATGCCTGGCATCCTGGCGGGCGGCTTGCTGGCCAGCATCAGTGCAGGCGGATTTTTCTTACTGGGTGCCCTCGAACAAACGTGGGATGTACGCGTGGGCGGTTTTCTGTTTCTTTTTGGAACCGGCTGGTGTGTGGTTTTCGTCATTTGCGCGCTGCGTCTTCGTCAGCAGCCGTTTTGGATGCTGCTTCCAGGCAGTCTGCTGGTTGCACTGGGCGCCTGCTTTCTTTTCACCCCGCTACACCTGCTGGACTTGATCCTCTTCCTGGGTGTGGGTTTCGCAGTTCCTTTGCTGATTTGGGGAATATCCCGTCGCTTGATGGGTCTGATTATTCCCGGCAGCCTGCTGTTGGGCGCTGCTATTGGGATTTACCTGGGCTGGGGGGGTTTCCAGGAAGGAACAGTACTGGCACATACCGGGATCACACTGGTGTTTTTTGGACTGGGCTGGTTTTTGATCACCGTTATTTCACGGGTTGTGACCTCTCAAGCAATCTGGTGGCCGCTCATTCCGGGCGGTACATTTACCATGGTCGGCTGGGGGTTGTATATCGGAGGTAACCCTTCCAACGCGGTCAGCTTTATCAGCAATACGGGTTCTATCACCTTGATCATGCTGGGTATTTATCTGCTCTTGTTGAGGAAGGGTATTCATTAAGAGATTTTTATGTGGCGCATAAAACAGTTCCTCAAAAAAGCCTGGTTTCCTATTCTGATTGTCTTGCTGGCAGTTTCAGCGCGTCTCATCCCGGGTCCGCGCGCGATCGACGATGCGTATATCACCTTTCGCTATGCACAAAATATACTGGACGGGAATGGGTTTGTCTACAATCCTGGTGAGCGGGTGCTGGGCACCACAACCCCTCTGTACACATTGCTTATGGTACTGTCGGGGTGGCTGGCAGGCGGATCCGGGGCGCCTTTCCCCTGGCTGTCACTGGTAATAAATGCTGCCGCCGATGCACTGACCTGCCTGCTGCTGTTACGGCTTGGCAGGCACCTGCGCGCAAAGGAAACCGTTGCGACACCGGTGGCCGGGGCATGTGCAGCTCTTGCCTGGGCTGTGGCACCCTTCAGCGTGACGTTTGCCATCGGTGGATTGGAAACCAGCCTGTATGTCTTTCTGCTTACCGCCACCGTGACAGCATACGTTGAAAAACGCAGCACTGCGACGGCTCTATGTGCCGTGCTGGCCCTGCTCACCCGTCCGGATGCATTGATCCTGGTGGGACCGCTCCTGCTCGACCGGTTCTGGCAGGCTTTCCGTCACCAGGACCGCATCAAACCGCTTGAGGCGATCGTTTTCCTGCTGCCTGCCGTCGGCTGGCTGGTCTTTTCCAGTCTGTATTTCGGCAGCCCCATCCCGCATTCGGTAACGGCCAAAACCGCGGCTTATCATCTGTCAGCGGAAGAGGGCCTGATCCGGCTGTTGCAGCATTATGCCACACTGTTCCACCAGGATGATTACCTGGGCAGTGTCGGAATTGGAGTGGGTCTGGTTCTTTTTGTGTCATTGTACATTGCAGGGATCGTCTTCGCCTGGAAAAATACTCCCCGCCTGAGGGCCTGGCTGGTCTACCCGGCTCTGTACCTGGCGGTTTACGCTGTAGCCAACCCCCTGATTTTTCGCTGGTACCTCACCCCGCCCCTGCCGGCACTGTTTCTGCTGGTCTTTTTCGCTGCTGAACATTTGCTGAAAGAATTATTCAAGGTAAAAGAACAACCTGAAAATAGGGATACCGGCAGAAGCACATTTTTCAGAACCAGAGTATTGGTGCCGATCATTCTGGCGCTGCCGCTGCTATCGCTGGTAAACGCATGGACCTTGCACCCGGATCACGGCCCAAACCGCCCTGCTCCCGAGATGGCTTACATCAAGCTCGAGTTGATTTACCAGCAGGTAGCCGAATGGCTGGCCCCGCAGCTTCAGCCCGGTGAAGTGCTGGCAGCAGGTGATGTGGGCGTGCTGGGCTACTATACCAGGGCGCGCATTTTGGATACAGTGGGGTTGAACTCTCGGCAAAGCGTAAAATATTATCCCCTTCCCGATGAGGCTTATGTCATCAATTATGCCATTTCAAGCGACCTGATCATCGATGAGCAGCCCGACTGGCTGGTGACACTGGAAGTGTACGGGCGGAACACCCTGCTGAAGGATGACCGTTTCCTGGAGCAGTATGAGCTGGTGATGACCATCCCGACCGATATGTACGGCAGTCAGGGAATGTTGATTTTCCAGAAATTGAACTATTAATTAATGGCACAGTTTGGATCAAACAGCCCAGGCTGTTACAGGATAGGATGCCGTCAAGGGAAAATGCCATGGCCGCCATGTTCAAGATGCACAAGATTGAGATCAATTTGCTGGATGCCTGCGAACAGGGTGACAACCAGGCAGTACCTTGCCCTCCTGTTGTCATGGTGAGTGAAGCGAACCATCCGCCCAAGAGCCAATTGCACCAATCTGCTCATTAATCCGCTAAATTCTGCTTACAGAGCGAGCCTTCCAGGGTTAAAACACCGCTGAACAAAATATGGCTATAATGGGATAATGATATCGGATTGAATAAAACGGAGGAGGACTTATGCGCCAATCCATGCTTACCAATGAACAGATTTTGTTTCTGAACGATGAAAAGGAAACACTATCCCATATACAACTTAAATTGGCGGAAATCGACTTCCCAAAGGAAAACCTGGCCGCCTTGCAAAAAGCCATCATGCAATTGGACGAATTGTTTCTGGTGGTAGTGGTGGGCGAATTCAACGCCGGAAAAAGCGCACTGGTGAATGCCATCCTGGGCGCAAAAGTCTTGCCGGAAGGGGTTACACCCACTACCTCACGCGTAACGCTGGTGAAATGGGGTGAAGAGTCATCCGAACAGATCATCGATGAGGGTTTCTCGATTTACACCTATCCTCTGCCCCTTCTCAAGGAATTGAACATCGTCGATTCACCGGGAACCAACGCGATCATCCGCCAGCATGAGCGGCTTACCGACGAATACGTACCGCGCAGTGATCTGGTGCTCTTCACCACTTCTGCGGATCGCCCCCTGACGGAAAGCGAACGCCTATTCTTAAAACGTATCCTTGCCTGGGGGAAGAAAGTTGTCTTTGTATTGAATAAGGCCGATATTTTCGAGGATGATGCTGCCCTGCAGGAAGCGAAAGGTTTTATCCTGAAACATGCCGCCGCCGTGCTGGGCGATACCCCCGAGCTGTTCCCGGTATCTGCCAGGCTGGCACAGCGTGCACAAACCGAACCGGACGAAGATCAACGCCAACAATTACGCGCCGCCAGCCGCCTGGACGATCTGGAAAAATACATCACCTCCACCCTTGATGATGATACACGGCTCCAGTTGAAGTTTCAAAACCCGCTGGGTGTGGCAGACAACCTGATTGTACAGGCTGAAAAAATCAACCAGGCACAGATGGACGACCTGAAGGACGACCGGCAAACCGTCGATTCCATTGATTCGGCCATCACCAGCTTTGAACGTGAACTGGAAAACGAGCTGCAGCCGCGCCTGGCCGAGGTCGAGAGTATTTTGCAGCGGCTTGAGCTGCGCGGGATGGATTTCTATGACACCACGCTGCGGTTGACCAATATTCACCATCTGGTGCGCGGAGATAGAGTGCGTGCCCAGTTTGAAAAACAGGTCATCCAGGATTTGCCCCAGCAGTTGGAGGATCAGGTTCAACGGCTGATCGATTGGCTGGTTGAAAAAGATTTGCACGAGTGGCAGCAGATCATGACCTACCTGCAGCGCCGCCAGGCGATCAACATCGAACATATTGTTGGCCCTGGCGGGAGCTCACCGACCAGCCAACGCCGCGAATTGATCGATTCTGTCGGCGTACACGCAAAATCGATCATCGAAAACTATGACCAAAACAAGGAGGCCAGCCAATTGTCGAAACAGGTTGAGGGAGCCGTGGCGCAAACCGCCTTGTTTGAAGTGGGTGCTGTGAGCCTGGGTGCACTGGTCACCACAGCCGTGCTTTCTTCTGCGCTGGATATCACCGGCACGGTCGCCGCTGGCACGCTGGCCATTGTTGGCTTTTTCGTGATCCCGTACAAAAGAAAACGGGCCAAAGAAAATTTCAAAGAGAAAATGAGCGAATTTCGTTCAATACTGCTCACCACATTATCCAAGGAATTCGGCAAGGAAAGCCAAAATGCAGTGAAACGCCTGAAAGAAAATGTGACGCCCTATACACGTTATGTTCATTCCGAACAGGAACGCATGGACAATACCGAATCGACGCTGAATGAAATGCGGCAAGACCTGGCAACCCTGCGCTCCAGGATTAATGTAGTGAAGAAATAAGAATTTTCAACTTACGCACTTCACCCACACCGGTACACTGTTGGACGTGGTGGCGGTTGACGGGCGGGTGCCATCGGTGGAGGTGACCATGTTGGCAGAGCCGGCCACATCCCTGCCGTCCGGGGCCATTTCCAGCCATACGCCTTCCAGAAGGCATACCACTCCAGGCATGATATCCTCCGTTACGCGAGCCTTGATCTGAATGGTGCCCTGGGTATTTCCCAGCAGAACCTGGTCGCCATCTCTGATCCCATCTGGCTGGGCATCAGCAGGGTTCATCCACAAGGCTTGCTCCTCACGTTCCCGCAGCCAGGCCACATTGCTTCCCTGGGAGTGGATACGGAACTTCGACTTGGGTGTAATCAGCATCAACGGGAAATCCGCATTGGGCTGCGGCCCGCGGTAAACCGGGTAAGCGGGAAAACCCGTATCGCGGTGATATCTTTCAGAGGCAATTTCGATTTTGCCTGAAGGAGTGGGCAGCGGATGGGCGATTGGATCCGAAACAAAATCGGCCATCCCGACACGGTTCTGGTCCGCAGCCAGGAACACACCGCTGCGTTTGAACTCCTCATAATCCGGCACATCCGAATCGGCCACAAAACTGCGCAGCCAGTCGTCTTCGGTTTTTCCCTGGCTGAAGTCATCCCCAAACCCCAGCCGGTCTGCCAATGCGCAGAATATTTGATAATCATCGCGCACTTCCCCCAGCGGTGAAATGGCGCGGTTGGAGAATGTCAGGTAATTCCCGGAATCCGGTATAACGATATCATTCCGTTCCAGATAGGTGGTCACCGGCAGCACCACATCACAGAAACGTGCCGTGGGGGTCAAAAAATAATCATGACACACGGCCAGATCCACCGCCTGAAAGGCACGTATATTTTTGGAAATGTCAGTGCCCTGGTTGAGGTAATTACCGCCCGTGGAATAGATGGCCTGGATATCGCTCGGATAACCGCCTGCCCGGCCTTCCAGTACAGCGTCGGGCCAGCGCAGCACCGGCACAGAGGGCTGGGGAGCCGTATCCGGAATGGGCAGGTGTCCAAGGTGGGGTTTGGGGAGTCGATTGTTCAAATCGCCGCTGGAGCCGCCGGGTTTACCCACGTTCCCAACCGCTGTTTGCAGGGCAATGGTCATGCGGAATGCCTCCTCGCCGCCCATGGTGCGCTGGATCGACAACCCCGGCAGCAGTACAGCCGGGCGGGTTGAACCAAACTGCCGGGCAAAACTGGCAACTGTGCCGGCCGGGGTTCCGCACATCTTTTCCGCCCAATCCGGGTCGCGCCGGATGCTGTCTTCTTTTCCAAGCACATGCCTGGCCAGCAGGTCAAATCCGGTGCTGTACCGGTTGACAAAATCCCAATCGACATACCCTTCTTCCAGCAGTACGTATAATACAGCTTGCATCAGAGCCGTATCAGTTCCCGGGCGGCAGGGTATCCATTCCGCATCCAACCGCCTGATCGTATTCGTCCGGCGGGGCTCAACCGCAATAAAAGGGATCCCGTTCCGGCGGGCCTGCATCAAACGCGGGCCCATCTCACTGCCCTGATGGGTATCCATGACATTGGCGCCCCACAGGATAATCAGCCGGGACTGCAACAATGTAGCGGGATCAAACCCCGACCGGTCGCGGGCTCCCAGAACGTATGGCACAGCAAAGCCGGAAGCACCGGAGCTGTAGCTGCTGTGAAAGAGAGTGCAGCCGCCAAAAAACGAGAAAAAGCGCAGCGGCAGCATGTAGGTATTATGCAAGGTTCCACTTACCGAGCCGGTGCCCATCAGGTTCAAGACCGATTGTGCGCCATGCATTTCCTTCAACCGGCGCAGACGGTCTGCCACAGTATCCAGGGCTTCGTCCCAACTCGCAGGACGAAACTCACCGCTGCCCCGCTCACCGGTACGGATCAACGGCCGGGTGATGCGCTGCGGGTGATACACAATGTGCGGCATCTGAAAACCGTTTACACACCCGCTCTGGGCCAGAAGCGTACCGCCCTTGACCTTTTCATTGGATGTGATGCGTTTCAGCACGCCGTCTTCCACGTGGGCCAGCAGTGTGCACCCGCCGGAGCAGTCTTTACTGCAGGAAACTGGTATCAATTCGATCATCAGCCATGTCCAGATTAAGATGAGACAGGGAATTATTATAAAAGAAAAATGGGGAACAGATTCATAATTACAAATTTTCCGATATACTTATATATATGGATAAGAATAAGGGTAACATAAATGTCGATTTATTAGGATACGCCTATGACGAGAGCCAACTGCAAAAAAACAATTGTAACCAAACAAATGGTCGGGCGAATAAACTAATCCCGCAAGATCGAGCTTTTCATGATTGGTATCGATTTGTTCTCGCATATCCTCCTCATTTAGTGCAAAATTATATAAAAAGATTTCAGCTAGACGAGCAAAGTGTTTTATTAGACCCTTTTTGCGGTACAGGAACTACGCTTATTGAAGCAAAATTAGCTGGTATAAAAAGTATTGGTATTGAAGCAAATATTTTTTCACATTTCGCATCTTCTGTAAAATTAGATTGGAGTGTATCACCTGAGTTATTATTCTCTCAGACGCAAGTAATAGCAAAATCGGTGCGTGAAATTCTTAGATCACAAGGGATTGATGATAATTTTTCATTCGAAACAGATATTCTTAACCTTAATCTTCGAACAATTAGCGAGGAAGAACGGAAACTACTTCTGACCAATTCAATAAGTCCATTACCCTTGCACAAAACCTTAGTTCTGTTAGATTGCCTAAAGGAATATCAAAATCAATCATTCTATAATCATGCTTTATTGGCTTTAGCAAATGCATTGGTGTACAAAATCAGCAATTTACATTTTGGTCCAGAAGTTGGAGTAAGAAAAATAAAATCGGATGTTCCTGTTATTGATAACTGGCTTTTAGAAATTAATAAAATAACCAAAGACTTATATTCGGTAAAAGAAAAACGCTACCCTGATTCGCAAGTAATTTTTGCAGATGCTCGAAATCTTAATTTCATCGAATCAAATTCAGTGGATGCTGTAATTACATCGCCTCCATATCCAAATGAGAAAGATTATACAAGAACCACTAGACTTGAATCGGTATTGCTCGGATTTCTTAAAAATAAACAAGAACTAAGAGTACTTAAAAAAGGGTTAATCCGCTCTAATACTCGTGGCGTATACAAAGATGATGATGATGACCAATGGATTTCTGGATTTCCGAAAATCCAAGAAATTGCTGAAGAAATTGAAAACCGTCGAATTGAGCTGGGAAAAGATTCTGGATTTGAAAAATTATATGGGAAAGTCACTCTCCTTTACTTTGGTGGAATGGCCCGACATTTAGCTGAACTTCGAAGAATCCTTCGTCCAGGTGCTAAATTGGCCTACGTTGTTGGAGATCAAGAATCATATCTTAGGATAAAAATACAAACAGGTCAATTACTTGCTGAAATTGCTGCTTCCCTGGGTTATGAATTATTAGACATAGACTTATTCCGTACAAGATTTTCATCCACTACGAAAGAACAGCTTAGAGAAGAAGTCGTATTATTACGATGGCCTGGTTAGTTAAAGGATTAAATATGGCTAAGAACAAAGTACCAAATCGTTATTCACGTCTTTTGGAAGCTATCTTCAATCAATACTACAAGGAAGGCCAAACAGAATTTATTTTTGATCGTGCTGATATAACCAAAGTTGCTGAAGAATTATCAATTAATCTCCCCAAAAACATAGGAGACGTTTTATATTCGTTTCGATACCGAAGCGCACTTCCCGACAATATCATAGCAAAAGCTCCAATAGGATATGAATGGATGATTCGCCCTGCGGGAAGGGCAAAGTACAAATTTATAGCCAGCAAACAGTCAAATATCGTTCCTTCAAGTATGCTAGTGGAAACGAAGATCCTTGATGCTACACCTGGAATAATTGTAAGATATTCATTAAACGACGAACAAGCTCTTCTTGCAAAGCTCAGATATAATCGACTAATCGATATCTTTACTGGGTTAACATGTTATTCATTGCAAAATCATCTCAGAACAACCATACCTGATGGCTCACAAATTGAAACTGATGAAATTTATGTTGGAGTAGATAAACGCGGTGTACATTATGTCCTGCCTGTCCAAGCCAAAGGCGGAAAAGACAGGATAGGAATTGTGCAAATTGAACAAGACTTTGATATGTGTTCAATCAAATTCCCTCACCTGATTTGCCGGGCAATTGCAGCTAAATTTATTGATGAAGATTTGATGGCATTATTTGAGTTTGAAAAGTCCAGCGATGATCTAAAAGTATCCGCCGAAAAACATTATCGACTAGTAAAATCCGAAGAATTATCACAAAAAGAGTTAGAAACTTATCAAAACCGGCTGTTATAAAGCTTACAAACATTTCTTTAAATTCGACGGTTCTCTTTCTTTGTATCCGTGCTTCGTGACGACTTTGGACCGCAAAGTAACGTGAACGTTCTGGTCGAGTTTGATCCGGAACATATTCCCAGATTCGGTTTCTTTATTAATGAAAGCTGAATTATCCCACTTGCTGGGGCGTAAAGTAAACCTTCAGAACTCAAATTCCTGAGCCCTGAAATTCGGCATTCAGTTATTTTAGAAGCTGTTCCCGCGTATGAGCAAGCGTGATCCTGTTTACACTTCCTCGTCCTCGGTATCCCCGAACTCCGGGGCATACCAGAACTCATCCTCGGGCAGCGAGTACTTCACCTGGTCATCCGGCGTCAGGGGGTCATCCATGCGCACCAGCAACAGAATGCCGGCCGTCCGCACCCCGTTGGGCGTCATAATACGGCGGGTACGGTAGCGCAGGAAGTATTTGCGCACCAGTTCATCGTTGAGCACACTCTTCACCGTGCGCACACTCACGGCCGCCCGTTCGGCAAGCTGGCCCATTTCAGTTTCGATTTCGTTGCGCAGCTCCCCACTTAACGGGTTCCAATAGCACATCGAACGCGCGGCAAGAATAACCGCCAAAGCCGAGTGACCCAGCATGGGCAGCCAGTTGGAGAAGAAATACTGGGTGATCATCAGTGACCGCTCGGGTTGGATGACTGCCGCCCGTTTGCTGCCGTATGCACGCTGCAGGGCTAATTTTCGGGAACTTGCCTTCCCGTTCCCTGCCGCCGGTAATGGCTCATTGTCAGCCATTTCCTCCGGTTCCACAGGCGTTATCCGCAAGGCAGGTTTTTGTGTGGATTCGCCATTGTCGACTTCCAGATGCAGTGTAACCCGCCGGTTTAGCAGACCTTCCAACTGCCGTGTGATGGGTACTTTCAGACGGCTTTCCACCCAGTCGCGCATATATGAATTGTCCGCAGCCAAAGTGAACACCTCATTTTCATACCCTCGCACCTGAAGTGGTTGGATATAGGTTTCAAAAAGAGGTTTGGACATTTCAAGTCGCAGTTGGCCGGAGACTACATCCCAGGCCTGTTGAAAATCATTTTTATCAATTGAAGTCAACTGCGTTTGAACCATCTCATCCATGGCGGTTCTGCAATCTGCCGTATTTCATACGGCGTGAGGAGCACTGGAGGCTGGGCACTTCCGGTCGCCAGGTTCCGAAAAAGCCGGCGTAACACCTGGAAAGTATGGAATTTTGTGTGCCCGCCTTTGACATTGTTAAAGAAATTTCTCTACATCACTGTGGTCATAAAAAGCGTCGAAGCAACGGTTCGGAAGCCGGAAAACATTATTTTCTTCCTTATAATATGGATATAAACGGAAGAAATAATTGTTTTTATTCGGTCATCTATGGCGTTTATGAACAAATGTTCTCCTGTAGATGGGCAAATCTGGTCATCACCTTGTTAATTAATAAAATAGATGAAATTTTAAGATTAAGATTTGTTAAAAGCATCCGGTAGAAATATTGGGGAAACGTTAAAACATACATATTGCATCATCCGATCATCGCCTCGACAATTTCGTCGAGTGTGCCTGACGGTACGCTGGCGGACACAATATTCAGACGTGCAGTGCAAATACGGGTCAGTATACCTATCGTCTCCCCCAGCGATACCTTGCGTCCAAGCAGGGTGGAAAAGCGCTCCTGCCAGACTTCAAGCTCGGAAGTTTCACCCTGAGAAAGGGTGATGCCGACCTTATGGCGTGGTACCGACGAGGGTGGGCGTCCCGGTGAACGCGTTGTTACGGTACCTACAGCACGCCTGGCTTCATATAATTGAACCCAGGCAGATTTATTAGTGGGTGTTTCTGTCATCCTCTCATCACCTCGCGAACAATATTGATATTTATAGTGCTTTGATCGCTTTGCAGAAGAATATCCGTTGCCAAGGCGCACAGACGGATGATTTCACGCGGGATACCCTGTGAATGTTCGTACAACATTTCAAAGGCATCATCATCGATGAGCGGCTCCGTTCGTCCGGCTACATGGAGCCTGAAAAGAACCATCTGCAGGGAACTGGCAAGCGTAAGGGGAGGAAGTGTAAGACGGACAAAAACGCGCGCATTAACCGCTTTGTTCGCTTCAAAAAGCGGTCTCATCTCACTCTGCCCGAAAGCCAGTACCTGGACAACCTTGGCGTCGTAATCAAAGTTATACATACGCTGGATGACCTCCAGCGCTTCCTGCTCCATCAGTTGGGCATCATCCAGCAGTACAACGACATTTTGACCGGCGGTATAGGAATCAGCCATCACCTGCTCAAGACCTTCCATCTGTCGTTGAAAGCTTCGTTGGGGACCTACCTCCAGGGCTTTGGAAATCTGCCGTGCGGCATCCATCGCAGATTTGAATGCCGCAGTATGGATATAACAAACTCGTATGGATTTGTCATCCGCATACACATCATACAAACGCCGCGCCAGCGAGCTTTTTCCCATCCCCATTCCGCCGGTGATCATCGCCAGGCCGCGCCTGCGAGTGATGACACCTTGTGCCTGGCGGTAAACTGCCAGGTGTTCAGGGCCCAGATAAAGATACCGCGGGTCGGCCGAGAGCTTGAAGGGATCTTCTGTCAACCCCAACCGTTCAAGGTGAACAAGGCGCCAATCCTTTTCTGATAATGTATCCAGCATGATTTTTCCTCCTGATCATGGTCAATTATCGCGCTAAAAAAGGAATAATTCAACCGAATTACGCTAATTATACTATCAGCTTATAAAAATTAGCGTAATTAATTTGCAGAGATTTTTGAATTATGCTACTATTGTTATTGTGAAGAAGATACGGGCGGTTTTCCGTGACCCAGACTTTCCGTTGAAAGAGGTACTACATGGCAGTTGTCATCACCATCGCAAATGAAAAAGGCGGCGTAGGAAAGACAACCACAGGGGTCAATCTGGCAGCCGGTTTGACTTTGCGGCTGGCCGGCGAGAGCGGAGCCGGCTGCAGGGTGCTATTAATTGATCTGGATCCTCAGGGACATGCCCTGATGTCGGCTGGATACGGAGCCCACGAAGCACCTTTCGAGCAGTCACTGGCCGCCTTGCTGGTTGAGTCACCACCTCCGTCTGTTCAACCCATGCTGCGCAGGGGCATCCACCACCCCAACCTGTATTACATTCCGGGTAACCGACAGGCCATGGTGGAGGCAGCCCGTCTGCTGCCAACGCTGATGGCCAATGAAAACCGTCTCAACCAGGCTTTGTCTCCCATCATGTCTTTCTTTTCCTATATTATCATAGATACTCCCCCGGCCACCGGCGATCTTTTGGTAAACGGTCTGGCCGCAGCCACACACATCATCATTCCGGTGGAAGCCAGCTACCTGGGAGTATCAGGATTGCGCGAACTGCAGCGCACCATCGATGAAGTCAAACGCCATTTCAGCCCCCATCTTTCCATTCTGGGATACCTGCCCACCTTGTGCGAGGAGCAGCGTAGTGAGACACAGGAGATTCTGGCAGAGCTCCAGCGCCGTTATCCCGGAAAGGTATTTTCCCCCATCCATAAATCCGCCGATCTTGCCTACGCCCATTCGGCACACATGGATGTTTTTACGTATCGTCCGCCGCGCCAGCGCCTGACCGGCCAGTTATCTTCCAGTTCTAAACCAACTCAAGAATACAGCCAACTGGTGGAAGATGTTTTAAGTCTTACAAACTATCAATTTTCTGATGATCCCACAATCTAGCGAGGTATTTGATGTCCAACCCTCCCAAACGCATACGGCACAGCGCTTTCGATGATTTTCCTGTCGAAGACGCGGTTTCCGAAAAAATTGAGCCGCAGACCACCCGGACAACCTCCAAAATCAATATTCCACAGACCGAAAACCAGCCCCCGGTCGTCGAACGGATTGAAAGGCTCAAACCCAGCCAGATGATGCCCGACCGCTTCCAGCCGCGCCGGTTGCTGCCGGCCAGCCTGAGGGGACCATTTTTCGGCGGTGCCCTGGACTGCTACCAGACCGCCGAACGATGGCTGGCGCTTGCCAGGCAGGATAACGCACACCGCGGTCAGGTGGATCGTTTGCTTTCGATGGGCGAATCTTTTGATGAACATGGCCAGATTAAACCGGTCACCGGTTCCTGGATCACCACCGATGACGGGCGTTATATCTTTCAGATCGAGACCGGTGAACGGCGATTTTGGGCAGCCTGCCTCTCCAGGGTGTCCAGACAAATCGAAGATGAGCCGCTGGTACGTGTGGAGGTGGTATCCCATCCCACACGACAACGCCAGGTGCTGGAAAACCGGCATGCCGAGCCACCCTCGGCGGTGGGACAGGCTTGCGAGATCGCATCGTTGATCCTTTCTGAAATGAGCATCACCCCGCCGGCAGACGTGAAAGATGAATTTGACTATTTCCGCAAGGCCCGCTCACAACGTATGCCCTCCGGACTTTGGGAAAAAATTATGCCGGTCATGCAACTCACCCGGCCGCGCATGGTGCAGTTGCTCAATATTCTTCAGCTCCCCACATACCTGCTGGATCTGTCTGATCGCTACCGTCTGCCGGAACGTGTACTGCGGGAGGTCCTTTCTCTGCCGCCTGATCAATGGGAACGGATGATTTATCTCAGTATCCAGAAAAATCTGACCTCCGAAGAAGTTTATGATGCTTTTGTTCAACCTGAATCCTCCACCCCAAACCGCATTAGCGCGGCAAATCCTGCCGGAAAAACAAAAAAACCGTCTTACGTGATTGCCGTGGGAGGTCTGCGCCGATTTTCCAATACCATGCGCCGTCTGGATGGAATCAATCAGACCCAGGCCTTTGATGAAGTGGCCGATGAACTGGTTGGGGCAGGTGATGCAGAAAGCGTTTTAAACCTGCTGGATGAACTGATCGTTACCATAAAATCCCGCCTGATCCGGAAATGAAGGAAAACAAGTGTTACCGCGGTAACACATTTTTTCCACCAGAACGGCTTGTTTTTCTCCAACCATATCATTACATATCCCGCATCGATAAATGAATTATTCTGCCAACCTGAATAGCTAAGCGGCGACCCTGACTATTAATTAGTGGCGACCCTGATCGGCGACCCTCGTTTTTTAGTGGGTCGTCCCTGTCAAGTCTTCAGGGGCGACCCACAAACCCAATGCATGATAAAATTAAGGTATTCATACCACACCATCAAACCGGCGCGCTTTTTTCGGGCGCCGTATTCGTTGAACACGCGGAGAAAAATGAAAGTCTTCTCGTTTGCCAATCAAAAAGGCGGTGTTGGCAAGACAACCACGGCTGTTACTCTGGCCGCAGGGCTGGCACTGCAGGAATACCGCACCTTGCTGATCGACCTGGATCCGCAGGGACATGTGGCATTCTCTTTTGGGAAAGAGAAGTCGTCCGGGCTTTACCGTTGCGTGGTAGGTGGAGAACCGTTGGAAAAGGAAGTCATTAATGTACGCCCCAATCTGGACATTCTTACCAGCGACAAACGTACTGAACAGGTTAAACGGCATATCACCATGTCGGATTTTCGTGAAAATGTAATGGTTGATTTGCTTAAATCGAACCAATATGACGTGGTGATGATGGATATGGCCCCCTCTCTGGATGTGCTGCACATTAATGGGTTGGTGGCCAGTGATTGGGTCATTATCCCCACCCGTCTGGATGCCATGGCAGTGGATGGTGTGAAGGAAATACTGCTTACCATGGCCGAGGTTTCCCGCCGTGGTTATCCTTTTGAAGGGTACAGCATTCTGCCCACGTTTTTTGACCGGACAACCCGTGAAACGCTGGTTCAGTTTCAGGAAATAGTCAAAGCCTTTGGCAGCCGTGTCTGGCCTCCTATCCCGCAGGATACCCGAACCCGTGAAGCCCCCGCTTTTGGCAAGACGCTGTGGGAGTACACACCCAATTCCACGGTGATGACCGGTTATTCCAACGGCCGCACGCGTCTGGGCGGCTATCAGCAGATATTGAAACGAACGATGGAGCTGATCAATGAGTGATGAAAAGTTGATTCGAAAAAAAGTATTGGATCCCTCGGTAGCTGACCTGCTTTCCAACATGGAACAGAAACACGCAGATTCGCTGCTGACCCGCAGCGAGCGCAAAAAACGAAACCGCGAACGGGCAAAAATAGCAGCCCGGCGAGAATCGCGCGTCACATACGACCTGCCCCCCGTACTGCGCCAGCATATAATGGGCCTGGCCGAAAAGGAACGCCTGCCGGCCAGCCAGTTGGTGACACTGGCATTGATCCGCTTTTTGGATGATCTGAAGAAGGGACAGGTGGATCTGGGTATTTACAAGGAACCCTCCCAAAGCCCGCGTTACGACTGGAATCTTGTCTTTCCGGAGGAGATGCTCGAAACAGCCGTCAAACCTCAAAAATAATGTCCGTTCTCTGCGGGCACCTGCCTCATTAATCTGTAACCACGGTTACACTTTCTTACCTCTCTCAATAGAATATGAAAACAACACCTTCAACTTATCTTTGCGAGGCCCAACAAATTGCCGGTCAGATCACCGACTGGCGGCGTGATTTTCATCGCCACCCCGAGTTGCGTGGATTCAGCCCTTCACCGGTTATGCCACTGGGAACCGCCTTGCTCTGTGCTATTACCACCAAGCTTCTTTCTTGAAATGAATCAAGGAATGAGATAATCTTTCACTTAGTACTAGAGTCGTTAAATAAGTAGTTAATATGAATCACGTGCAAATTTTGCACTTACATGACGTGCAGATTTTGCACCCTTTCGAAATGCAATTTTTGCACTCCGGATGCCCTTAATGCAGTATTTGCAGTTTGGCCTTAAGGTAAAAATTTCACTCAGCCCTGATTGTAATTTTTGCATCAAGGGCTTAGTGCAAATTTTGCTCTCTGGCGTAAGTGTAAATGATTCCTTCAGGCCAGAATGTAAAAATTGCATGCAGGCTGGATAAAAACGAAAATCAAATGACAAAAAAATACTCTGTATTGCGTGTAGATTAATTTATTATAATAGAACATATTTATCCAATATTGATTTCCTTTTCAGCTATAATTTTATTATCCGCTTTTCTTTCTCTGCAAATAATCTACCCGGAGGTGATGATGAAGATCGATTTTAATGGATTGGGAGTGAACCTCGGTAACCTTGCCCGCCTGTCCAACGCCGAATCGCGCTCCATCAGCCCTGAAAACTTTACCGGTGAAAAAGGAAAAGGGGGCATGGCCACCGAAGGCACCGGTGCCCAGGTGGCACGTGAACTGGGCCAGGGCTGGAAAATTTCCCCGAGCATCCACATCCCTCCCCGGCAGACTGTCACCCTGGCAAATATTCAGGGACCGGGCGCCATCTTACATATCTGGCTGACGGTCTTCCCTGATTTCTGGCGCGGGCTGATCCTGCGCATGTACTGGGATGACGAGGAAACTCCCTCGGTGGAGGTGCCGCTTGGCGATTTCTTCTGCAACGGCTGGTGTGAACGCAGCAACGTCAACTCTTTGCCGGTGGCGGTGAACCCGGCCGGCGGTTTCAACAGCTATTGGGAGATGCCTTTTCGCAAACAGGCCCTCATTACTGTGGAGAATCTGCTCACCAAAGAGATTCCCGGCTTTTATTACAGCGTTGATTACACCCTGACCGATGTTCCGGAAGACAGGGGATATTTCCATGCCCAATGGCAGCGCTCAAACCCGTTGCCTTATAAGGAAGTACATACCCTGCTGGACGGGGTGCGCGGGCAGGGACATTATGTCGGCACCTACATCGCCTGGGGAGTGCATAACCGGGGCTGGTGGGGCGAAGGGGAAATGAAATTCTACATCGACGGTGATCGTGACTGGCCAACCATTTGTGGAACCGGCACCGAGGATTATTTTGGCGGAGCCTGGAATTTCGAACAGCCCAAAGGTCAATACGGTGTCTTTTCCACACCTTACCTGGGATTGCCGCAGGTGATCATCCCCGATGGACTCTACAAAAGCCAGCAGCGCTTTGGAATGTACCGCTGGCATATCATGGATCCTATCCGCTTTAAGCAGGATTTGTGCGTCACCATCCAGGCGCTTGGCTGGGCCAATCGCTCTTGGGACGAGCCGCGTTATCTGCCTTTACAGGATGACATCGCCTCTACCGCCTTCTGGTATCAGGCTGAGCCCCATGCGCCGTTCGGCAAGGACTTCACCATCGCCGAGGTGGAAGTGATTTGATATTCTATTATGTGGTATTTTGAGTCGCAGTTGCAGCTCAAAATACTGCCAGGTTGGGTATAATTGTCCCATGCAATTGGTTTGAAAAACAACGATATATTGCACGATCAATCGAAGGAGTCAACAGCATGGAGCCCATTCTGAAGGAAATCTATGACGGTATCATCGATGCAGACCAGGAACTGGTCAAGGAAAAGGTTGGCGCAGCACTTTCGCAGGGCCTTGATGCAGACACAATCCTGAACCAGGGTATGGTATCGGCGATGACTGAAGTGGGTCGCCTCTTTGAAGAGGGTGAGTACTTCGTTCCTGAAATGCTGATCTGTGCCCGTGCCATGCAGGCCGGATTATCGGTGTTGAAACCCGCCATGATCGCCGCCAACCTCAAATCGGTGGGCAAGGTGGTGGCTGGGACTGTCAAGGGGGATCTGCATGATATTGGCAAGAACCTGGTTTGCATGATGCTGGAAGGCGCAGCTTTTGAGATTTATGATCTGGGTTCCGATGTTTCTCCGCAGGCCTTTGCGGATAAAGTGAAGGAGGTGGATGCAGATTTTGTTGTCATGTCTGCATTGCTGACCACCACCATGCCCAACATGAAAGCCACCATCGAGGTGCTTAAGGAGGCCGGTTTGCGGGACAAAGTAAAGGTGCTGGTGGGAGGCGCTCCACTGACGACCAGATATTGCGAGGATATCGGTGCGGATGGCTATGCAGCCGATGCCAGCCGTGCCGTGACGCTGGCAAAATCGTTGATTGGTGCATAGGAGCCGTTACCAAAAATGACCAAAACCTCTTTTCTTGAACGCGTTCACACCGGACAAATCCTGGTTTCTGATGGTGCCACCGGAACCAACTTGCAGCAGCGTGGACTGGCGGCGGGTAAAGCCGGCGAATCCTGGGTGGTCGAACGCCCTGAAGAGATCCTCCGTCTGCACAGGGATTTCATTGCTGCCGGTTCGGATATCATTTTGACCTGCACCTTTGGTGGCACATCCATCCGGCTTGCCCAGGATGGCTGGGGTGGGCGGGCGGTTGAGATCAACCAAAAGGCTGCCGCTCTGGCCCTTGAGGCTGTCCAAGACACCGATGTGCTGGTGGCCGGTTCGATGGGACCAACCGGGCAGATGCTCAAACCGCTGGGCACCATGGAAGAAACAGACTGCTTTAACGCCTATCAGCAACAGGCAAAAGCCTTGGCGGAGGCCGGTGTGGATTTGCTGCTGGTGGAAACCCAGTATGACCTGGGCGAAGCAGGCCTGGCAGTGAAAGCTGCCCGCTCGGTAAGCAACCTGCCGCTGGTTTGTTCGTTCAGCTACGACCGCGGTAAACGCACCATGATGGGCGTCAAACCGGCCCAGATGGCGCAAACCTTCGCAGACACTGTGGATGTGCTGGGCATCAACTGCGGGCGCAGCCTGGAAGACAACCTGGCGGCTCTGGTTGAGTTGCGTGCTGCCTCTACGTTACCGATCTGGTTCAAACCCAATGCCGGCCTGCCTCAGGTGGATGCAGACGGTCGAACCACATTCAACGTGACCCCGGAGGGTATGGGTGACCAGGTTGTCAACTGGATTGCAGCCGGCGCAAGCGTGGTGGGAGGCTGTTGCGGCAGCAGCCCTGAACATATCCGCCGGATTGCCAGGGCAGTCGGGAAGTAAATCATTTACATACAAAACAGACTCCTTCTTTCCAAAAAGGAGTCTGTTTTATTAAATGGAAAAGGGGGATTCCTTTTTTTGGAATGGGTCTGTCTCAAAAGTAAAATTCAAACTTTAGGATGTTGATGGCAGAATATTGCTCGGGGCTGTCCGATAAGGCCCGGTTTTTCTTTTTGGACAGCCCCAACTAACTATTCAATCTTCTCGGCGTAGAATGCAGCCCCGCCCTGCAGCAGGTCTGCCCCGGTCACCTTGCCGTCGGTCATCTTGAACTCGATGCTGGCGGGTGCGCCTTTTACGTTGAATTGCGTACCCATATAAGGCTCCAGCTCCATCTCGCTCTGGCCCATCATGGCAAGGGTCAGCAGGTTCTCCTTCATTGCCACTTCGAAGGTCTGTGTCTCCATAAAACGGTATTTACCGGCAAACTGCTCGAGGAAACTTTTTTTGAACATTTCTTCTGGGGCCACACGGGTGAAGACGATATCTTTGACATTGGACTCCAGCGGTGCCGAAATGCTGGCAATGTTGCCCTGGGTATCGGTGAAGAAGGAAACCTTCATGCTCATTTCCTCTTCCTCCTCATTGACCGCCTCGAAGATATCGTAATGATAATGATCGAGTTTATAGGTCAGCGCATTGTAAACCATCTTCAATTTATCACCGTTCTTCTCGACCTTCAGGATGCCGTAGCCGGGGTGCGAAAAGTTGCCGGCATACTCTTTAAGCTCATGAGAGGGTTTGGTGTTGACTTTGCGCTGTTCGGCGGATTTTTCCTTGCCCTTTTCGGCGGCTAGTTCCATCTTTTTGATTGCATTCAGGAAGATATCGTTCAACGCCAGTTGATCCAGCCCCAGCAGGCGGTCATAGAGGTTGAGCATGATTGGGAATGTAGCGA
>JAJFTV010000195.1 GCA_021372725.1 Chloroflexota bacterium
TATAGCGTGACATGTGTGCTTTCGTTTCGACCCCGCGTGTCAGGTTTCCCTCCGGGCGATCCGGTGAGGATTCGCGCTCGATGCTGTCCGGCAGATTATCCAATTCTTCCAAGCCGAAACCGTCTGAATTCCGATCAATCGGACTCAACCCTTCACCCTCCGCCATCCGGCAGTGGTTAATGATCTCCTGCAGGCTTACGCAGGATCCGATGATGATAAAATCTCATCGGAAGCATAGGACAAGCCAATTTGCGTGTCAATGGAAACATGGGTGGGACATGGAAACATGGTTAAACGCAAAGGAGAAAGAACGGCTTTGAAAAATTACCGTTGCCGCCTTGGTTCAGAAATATGGTGAAGTAATGCTGTGCTAAAAAAACAACTGTCCGGAATTTGTCCGTTTCAGGGGGTACGAAAAAGGCCGATTTGGGGAGATTCAAAAATTGTGGATGAGGTTGGGCCTTTTGGGTCTACTTTCGGTTGGGACTATGGGTCTCGGATCAGGTGTCAATAAAAAACTTCTTGACAATAGAACGATTGTTCTATATATGGGAGCCATGAAAGAAAAACGAACCATCCAGACAGTCCAGAAAACCATTGCCGCCTTCCACCGGGATAACCACCGAATGCCCACCTTTGCCGAGATGGTAGGCCTTCTCGGGGTCAAATCCAAAAGCGTCGTCAATTTCTGGATCGACAAGCTCATCAGCGCCGGGATTCTGGAAAAGGACGAAAAGCGCCATCTGAGATTCAAGAAAAGCTCGTTTGCCATCCCATTGGTCGGTTCTGTACAGGCCGGTTTCCCATCGCCTGAGGAAGAAGCCCTCTGCGACATCATGTCTATGGACGAATACCTGATCACAAAACCGGAGGCATCTTTCTTGCTGCAAGTCAGCGGTGATTCCATGATCGGAGAAGGCATCATGGAGGGAGATCTGGTCATTATCGAGAGAGGCAAACAGCCGCGGAATGGCGACGTTGTGATCGCGGAGGTGGATGGGGATTGGACCATGAAGTATTTCAAAAAGGAAAACGGCCAAGTCTATCTTGAGGCCGCAAATCCAAAATACCCCATCATCAGACCCAATACGGAATTACGGCTTGGAGGTGTTGTTACAGCGGTGATCCGGAAGTACCGCCAGTAGGTGCAATAGAATTCTACTGACCAAAACGGCACGATAAGGACAAAATCATGAACACAATGACAGCATTTCCGACACGAGCGGCATCCATAGCAATCAGGCAACCCAGGATCACGCATTGCAGAATCACGGCGAAAAAGAGCCCACTGGAACGCTTTCGGCATTTCATTGTATCGACTGACTGGGAGAAGAGATATCTCTGCAATCACTGGATTGACAAGATATGTATTGGCGGCATTGTCGTTTCCACGATTTACTTTCTCCCGCTTCTGATTTCCATCATTCAAAAATAATGGGAAAAGACAAATTCATTGCCTACACCTTGGTCGCCATTCAGGTGGTTTGTCTTGTTCTGATTTTGGTTACCGGTTGGCCCTTGGCAGACTACATACCTCTGCTGATCGTTCAAATTGGCGGAGGTATGCTTGGGATCTGGGCCATTATCATCATGGGCAGGAAAAATATCAACGTTACCCCTCTGGTAAAACAGGATGCACATCTGGTCATAAACGGTCCTTATGCATTCATAAGGCACCCCATGTATTCAGCGGTATTGCTGACGGTCTGGCCACTGATCATTGATCAATATTCTCTTTTACGCCTGGCGGCAGCCCTGATTCTGACGATCGACTTGATCATGAAGATGCTGTACGAAGAGAATCTCTTGCGGAAACACTTTGCGGGTTATGAGATCTACATGAGTAGAACCAAGAGGTTGATACCTTATGTTATTTAGCGGGATATGTCAGGTTAAGGCATCAAGCTTTTTAACACCGGATCATCCGTCACCCGGCCAAGCGCAGGAGGATCAGGACCGTGATCCAGGAGCTGATTGACTCAGATTGTTTTTAGCACCAATTTGTCCAAAGCAATCCGAGGTCGTGCATTGGGCGACTGATCAGGATGCCCCACAGGCAGAAGCATTACCGGGAAGATGTTATCGTCCAATGACAGATACTCCTTTACTTGATTGCGATCAAACCTTCCAATCCAGCAGCTTCCCAGACCCAGTTCAACGGCCTTCAGAACGATGTGCTCTATGGCGATCGCCACATTCATGGAAAGATAAGCCTTGACCGCCTCCTCGTCCATAGTAAGGCTGTTTGTGATTGAGGGATGATTCTTATCGACATCAATCCCTTCAAATGCACCTTCTTTCACCAGTTCACCAATACGGTGCTCTCTTGTTGTTATGACAGTTAAGTCGGCGCAGCACACAAAAACAACAGGTGCCTTGACAATAAACTTATAGGGCGTTGACCGGCCAAGAGCCTCTTTGGCGGTGGCTGATTGAGCTATGATGAAGCGGGTAGGTTGGAGATTTGATCCCGAAGGGGCACGCCGAGCAGCCTCCAGAAGCTGGAGGATAGCATCAGCCGAAATATCCTCCTCTCTGAATTTACGAATGCTTCGCCGTGAATTGATAACATCTGATAATTCCATTATGGTACCTCCATAAAAGCGTGATTAAATTAACGCTACGATTTTCTGTTGAGCACGTCAAAAAAGGATAAAAGGAAAGACTGCATAGTGCTGAAGTATTTACCTTCCCGGATGTGAATGCCTTTCCTAAATAACCCTGCTTTTGCTCGGGCGAGGCCTCCTGAGAGGCTTCTTTCAGCGACCTATCGATCTCCCTTCGGACGATACAGACATTGCCTTGACTGAGATAATCCTACTGCATCCTCTGTGTTGGGTGGTTAGGATGACTTAGCATTGCCTTTCTCGGCCAATTCTTTTTGGTAGGCTTTCCAGCCCGGACACCACCCGGTGTGCCAGCGCCAAATCCGGGAGAGTAGCGCATTTGGCTTACGCTCTGCATAGCTTTGCAACCAACATCTTTCGCATCTGGATGTCATAGCTGTACCTCTCAACTTTATTGCAACTGGCTGTCCAAGTAAATCGACCTCCCTAACGTTTGAAATTCTTACCGATACTCCATGCTTTTCCAGCGTTATTGCCGACTTCCCAATATTGATTGTCGGGCATTGTCAGAGTGAAGGGCCGAATCTTTTTGATGTCCGGCTTCCCATCGGAACAGCACTCGGTCTCGGCATACGCACCTAATAGGATTCGGCTAAGATCGCTGCTTCTTGTTTTGAGAAACCAGTTTGCTTGATTTGATAAGTTCAGATGTCTCAATTTGTCAATGCTTATTTGCAGACACCAATTTTACAGATCTGTTGATGAATGATCCGGAAAGGTCAGCGATAATTTATTCAGCCGCATAAAACTCCAGACTCCTGTCTGGAGATGCAGCGGCTATCCGGACGAGATGGCATCTGATAAGATGGGGCATGATATTCAGAGTTCATACCACTGGCATGCCAGTGGTTTATTCCCTTGAATTAGCGGACGGAACAACCTAAAGAAGCAAACAGGATTTATCTGCAAACCATATAAACGGTACTTCTTAATATAACGACGGCAATAAAAATGAAGGAGGTCAATGGCCAATGAAAGTTTCTACGAAAAGAAATTTACATATTAAAATTAGAATGATGACAACAATTCACCGCTGTTTAATACCCTTTATTCCGGCCGGGCTCATTTTGATCGCGGGCTGTACATGCATGACTTCTACTACAATACCTGCCGCCGTTCCAGAAGTCCGCCCGGGGATTCTCATGGGTTATTTGCCTTTGCCAGCCGCTCCCAACAGCCTCACCCTGCTTCCCGCCCCGCCGGCCAAGGACTCCGCTGCTTTTGCCGCTGATCAGGAAGCTTTCCGCACGACGCGTTTATTGATCAACACACCGCGCTGGAGGCAGGCAAGCAAAGACGCTGTTCTCCGGTTTCCCGAGGCAGCAGAGGCATTCTCCTGTGCCCTGAATGCGCCAATTACGGAGGAAGACACGCCGAATATTTATATGCTGTTGCGCCGCAGCTTTACCGACGCGGTAGTTGCTACTTTTGCGGCAAAAAACCACTACAACCGCATCCGTCCCTTTATTATAAATAAGGCGACCAGTTGCACGCCGGATGAGGAAGACGAGCTCGCCCGCGATGGTTCCTATCCATCCGGCCATACTGCCATCGGCTGGGCCTGGACATTAATCCTTGCCGAAATCGCACCGGATCGCACCGATGCCCTTTTGTCCCGCGGCTATGCCTTCGGGCAGAGCAGGGTCATTTGCGGTGTACACTGGCAAAGCGACGTTACGGCGGGTCGTGTTCTGGCGGCAGGTGTTGTCGCCCGCGAGCATGCCGATCCCGTTTTCCGTGCTCAACTTGAGGCCGCCAAAAAAGAACTTGCCGCTGTGCGAGCCAAAGGCCTCAAACCTAAAAACAACTGCCCTGCGGAAGCTGCGGCATTGTCCTTCTGACTGCTCAGGGTGGATGACGTGTGACCTCGTGGGTCCCACCGCGCAAGCCCTCGTGCCACCTCGCGTTACCTCGCACCTTTAGGTCATTAGGTGATCAGATGGCATCCTGTGGCGTATCCGGTTAACCGGCGGAGCAAGTCATTACTACGGTTTCGGGCGGCCTCATCTGGAGAGGCTCATTTACCGGTACCTCGACTGCGGCGATCTGCACAACGGCTTCGCCTGTGTGAAGTGCAAAGACTGCGGCCATGAATATCTGCTGGCCTTTTCCTGCAATCGCCGGCATTTCTGTCCCTCCTGCCATCAGAAGCGCGTGGTGGAATTCGGGGAATGGCTCTGCATGGATGTGCTCAAAAAGATCCCTCACCGCCATTTCGTATTCAGCATCCCGAAAATCCTCTGCCGTTACTTTCTCTAGGATCGGAAGCTTCTGGCCGATCTCAGCCGCGGTGCTTGGGAATCCCTGAAGATCTTTCTCCGGGAGGCGGTTCCCGAAAATGATCCCGTTCCCGGCGCCGTCATCGCCGTCCAGACCTTCGGCGATTTTCTCGGATTCAATCCTCACACCCACATCCTCGTGACGGACGGCTGTTTCTACGGCAACAAGGGCATGTTCGCGTAAGCCTGCCATTGTGTATTTAGTAGGTGGACTAAAAGTCTGGTGCATGTCGTTCTTCGGGATGCGTGGTCACTCAATTACAAATACAAAGCGAGTGGTTTGCTGATCTGGCCAGGGCGATAAATACGGGAGGAAAGGTATAACCCTTTGCCGTGAAATCCCCCGTTCATAGCGGGGCTGGGCTGCTTCCTGTAGTCTGCAAGCTGTCAACATAGCTAAAAATATTGGTCGAACCTGTAACCATTCCGGTCCCGGGACGTTGAACCATCCAAAGGAGTGCCGAAAACAGGGTTGGAGAAAATTAACTTTTGAGAAGGATGACGAAGGAGGTTTGTGATGAAGGTTGCGAAATGGCTGAAGATGGGATTTACCGGTGCCGTGGTGAGCTTGTGCGTTGTCAGCATTGCCTCTGCGGGCGATCAGATCCGCAAGAATGACCGCAAAAAGGACGGAAGCTGCCAGAGCTATATCGAAGAGAAAGCCGGGTTCGACCTGGCGGCCGACCAGATCCGGAAGAGAGATCGCAAGAAGGACGGCTCCTGTCAGAGTTAAACCCCTTTCAGGTATCCAGGGGAGCGTAACATCGGGGACCCAATAGTCCAATCCATCCCGGCACCGGGCATGAACGAACCGTCGTTCCATGCATGACCTCAAAAATAGGGTGAGCAGGCCAGATAATGGCTGCTCACCCTATTTTTTTGGGCGAAATTGCCAGACCCCAGCCACTGCTGCGGCGCTGATAGGATGATTTTCGGGTAATTTCATGATTTCCCCAACCCATGCGGCGCCTTTAGCGCTGCATGGGTCAGGGATCGAGATGGGCTACCGGGGAGAGAGGGAAGGGACGAGCGTCCTATTTTCCACCTCCACCTCCACCGGAGCCACCGGAGCCACCCGAGCCACCTGAGCTCCCGCCACCCGCTCCACCCGAACCGCCCGATTCGTCGGCGCCGCTCCCGTGACCGCCTGATCCGGAGCCGCCGAGCCCTTCGCCTCGCATGCCGCCGCCGATCTGCGCCATACTGCTGCGCGATGCTTTCCACCTTCCCTTGTCTGGCCTCGGCGGCAAAGGTGTTTCTCATCTGCGCCATTTCCCGGGCCGAATATTGATGCTGAAGGGCCTGGCATATGACGTCTGCGACGGTAGCGGAGGGAACGCCCAATCTGGCCATCTCGCAGACCGTCAGAAAGGACTCAATCGCGAGTTCGCTCCTCTGTTCGCGGTTGATCTGGCGGCTATGCTGCTGGAGGGTTTCCGCTCATTATCTTTTTTCACCATCGCGCCTGCGCATTACGGGTTCAAAGATGCTACAAAAACGGAGCAGCCTCCGCCGTTGACTACAATAAAAAATATGGAATCTCTCTGCCACCGCTTCAGCGTCGGTGCTAACGTAGTATTGGTTGAAGAAAATGCTAAGGAGGAAAAGACGACGAAGGAGTTATTTCCTAATTCCCTGGGGATCTGCTGGAGGATACGGCGGAACGGATCAGTGGCCCGATTTACCGAACCAAAAGGTCGGGAACGGGACTTCCTCCCCCCTCAACATCCGGATGGGTGAGTGGTTTTCCCAACCTTTTCATGGGGGGCAACTGTGCAGATTTGTAAAGACGGGAAGGGGGGTATACGCTCTCGTTAATCTTCCCGGTCACGATCTGAGGCGCTACTACCGTATCTGTTTATTCTCGGGTAGCATGGCGGTAGCACAGACAAAATCAAGGGGTTGGAATTAACTCTCCAACCCCTTGATATCACTTGGTGGGTCGTGCGGGAATCGGACCCGCGACCAACGGATTAAAAGACGGTAACCCCTGAATAGGCGATTTCCCATCATAAATAATCGCTTATGTCTCG
>JAJFTV010000197.1 GCA_021372725.1 Chloroflexota bacterium
CCAGACCTAAAGTTTCGCTTTCCAGTCGGGAAGTCTTCAGGCGAGATCATTTTACCTGCCAGTATTGTGGAAAATCGACCCCCTACCTGACCGTCGACCATGTTTTTCCCAAGCACCTTGGCGGCAAGCATGACTGGACAAACCTCGTCACCGCATGTTCATTCTGCAACCATCTGAAAGGCGGACGGGCGCTTTCAGAAACCGGTATGACCCTGCTCAAGCAACCCAAGGATCCTCCTGCCTCTGCCAGGTATATCTTTGCCCGTTATTTGCCTGAAATTGGCGAATGGACCGATTATCTTGAAGGTTGGTAATACCCTCACACAACCAGCATATCTTTGCCAAGCAGTACCTCGCCATTGAAATGCCTTCTGGCAGCAGATAACAATTGGTCTTCGTCTATACGGTTGTCGTAATGAATGAGGATGAGTTTTTTTACACCGGCTTCCGTGGCAATACGACCTGCCTGTTCAGCCGATGTATGTCCTTTTACCGCGCCGGCAGCTTCCTGCAACAGCACATCAGCCTGAAGGGCTAGTTTGTGGATATTTTCACAGGGTTCAGTATCGCATGAATAAGTGACGCTTCTATTTCCAGTGAATTTCACCCTTAATCCAATGGTGGGCACAAGGTGAACAACTGGTAAAGCACTGATCGTACATTCCGAATCCACGATGAAATGATTCATTCCTTCATCTGGGATGACATTAAATTGAACCGGGAACATTTCTTTCCAATCCTGCCAGTTGAACAGTTCCAGCAGGCTCTTTGCTTTACTGAGTGTGGTTTCAAGCCCGTGAATCGCCAACAGAGTTGTGCGTTTCTCCAGCCACATCCCCATCATCAGCAGCGGCAGGCTGCCAACATGGTCAGCGTGGAAATGCGTGAGTATCAGGTCAGTAACTTTCAGTATAGAGGAGCCAGCAGCGGTTACTTTGACAATTGGATTGTCCCCGCAATCCACCATTATTGTCTTTTCGCTGGTTTCCAGGAGCAAATGCGTATTATCCTGTCCTACTTTGGGGACTGCATTGGCTGAACCCAGTATGACAAATCGGCTCATTTTTCCTCCGTCAGGATTGTTTGCAAAGGTCATTGCTTACGGAAAGCCAGGTCAGACCGGATTACGCAGCAGGATCCCCTTGGGTATCCGTTTTCCGCCCAGGTAGATGCCGGACAATGAGCGCAATCGTTGAGGCTACAAACACAATGACCATCAGGGTTTGATTACTGTTGATGCCCGCTATCGGTGAATTTACAATGCGGATGAATTCCAGGAAGAACCTGCCAAACGAGTAAATGACTAGATACAAGAAGAAAATATCACCCTTTTTAAGTTTATCCTGAAATTTCCTTGCCACCCATAACAGGATGAACATATTCAGCAAATTCCAGATGGATTCATAAAGGAATGTTGGGTGGTACCGCTCCACATCTGCATATTGCGGTAAACGGTGGGCTTCATCGATTTTGATTGCCCATGGCAGGTTGGATGGCAGCCCGTAGACCTCCTGGTTGAAGTAATTACCCCAGCGTCCGACCGCTTGTCCAAGAGCCACTGCGGGTGCAATGATATCCAACCAGGTCAAAAATATGAGTTTCTTCTTTCGGCAATAGATCCACAGTGCCAACACCCCGCCCATGATGGCTCCTGGTATTCCCAGCCCGCCATTGCGGATATTGAATATATCCAGCGGTCGCAGGAAATAGGGGTTCTGCCCGTCGATCAAAATTGTCGAATCAGGGGTTAGTACATGCCAGATGCGCGCTCCTATGATGCCAGCGATCAATACCCAGGGGAGAAAATCCCATACAATGTCACCATCCAATCCTCTCCTGCGCGCTTCTCTGGATGCCACGTATGCCCCCAGCAGGGCGCCTGCAATGATGATTAACGCGTAAAAATAGATCTTTATCCCGAAAATAGTAAAACCATTGATCATAGGTTCGCCCTCTCACAAAGAAATGACAGATCACTTGCCAACAAATGCTTGTTGACGCACAAATAACATACGCTGGATCGCTGTGACGTTTGCCAGGATGGCGATGATCCAAATGGCAATTATCGGCTTCCCGAGAAGCAGGAAAAGGATCATAACGATCATCCTTTCCACGCGGGTGAGAATACCAACCTTGGCGTTAAAGTCCAGCCCTTCTGCTCGTGCCTTTACGTACGAGACCATCACGCTGCCGGCTGCGGCAATAAACACCAACATGCACGCAAGATCATTCCCTTTTTCAATATAATAAAATAGCAGCCCCCCCATTAAGAATAATTCAGCATAACGGTCAATGACAGAGTCAAAGAAACCACCAAATCTTGTGGGTTCTCCCATTTGCCTTGCCATTGCCCCATCAATGACGTCGAACGGCGCCCCCACCAATAGGATCAAACCAGCCACGGTGAAATTTCCTCTTGCAGCAATCAACGCCGCTAATATAGAAATCACCAGTCCCAGGAGGGTGATCGTGTTTGGCTTGAATCCAAGTTTTAGAAAAAACGCAGCCACCGGATCGATCACTCCCTTGAACGTCTTGCGCAGGAATAACTCAAAGGACCAGGTTTTCTTTTCTGAATTCATATCGCTTTGCTCACTCATATGGGTTCCTGAAACTATAGATTCAAATTTTACTACACAAACACCCCTGATAGATGAAATTTTAATACTCTTCCTTTTCAGAAAGATCATCTTCTTCCGGCTCGAGAAGCACGTCTCTCTCCTTGCCGCTGCCTGCAGCCGGTCCGACCACGCCCATTTCCTCGAGTTCTTCGATCAACCGCGCCGCTCGAGGAAACCCAATTCGTAATCTTCGCTGTAAAAGCGAGGTGGAGGCTTTTCCGGCAGTCCGCACCACCGAGATGGCTTGTTCCAAAAGTTCATCATTATCCAGGCTGCCTGTCTCATCCACAAGTTCTTCCCATGGAGCCACCGGTATGTCTGTTGTATGGAGCATGCTCTGCCAATGCTTAAGTATCTTTTCAATTTCATTATCACTGACGATAACCC
>JAJFTV010000008.1 GCA_021372725.1 Chloroflexota bacterium
GGTTCGATTGGGCTTATTGTTCCCCGGGGCCGCCGGGCCGTGGAAAGCTAGTTCTATGGGTGTCTCACCCCGGTGAAATTCGAGGTCCAACCCGCTCTCGGCATACTGGTTGAAGCGGGACACCGTCTCCCTGATATTGGCAGCGAAGGTAGAATCAAGCCGGAAGTTCCCCGTCCGGTCTGTCAGCCTGGCCAGCCGGGCATCAATAGCACTGGCTAGCTCATCGAAGGTATGGCCGGAGATAATATATGGCGCGGGAGCGCCCTTCGCCGGTATTGGATAGGTGAAAAAGTTTGGTGGAAACGAGCCCCAGACATCAGCAGCACGCTGGTCATAAATCATAAACAGGAACAGGTTTTTATACTCAGCTTTGGCCGGGTCCCAGTCAAAATGCACCTGGGTTCGCTCGTTGTAGACAAATTTCTCATTCAAGACCCGCTTTCCGTATTTATTGACCTGGATCATGCTGTCTCCGGGAGGGGCGAAGATGTCTGTTGGAGGGCTGGGATTTTGAAGCACCTCTTCCAACACAGCCTGAGCCCACCAGGCATGGTTCATATTGGCCAGTTTAGCGCCAAGAGCCGTGGCAATGTAAATAAAGTCGCCCTGGTTGGTAGGCACAGCACAGCCGCCGTATATGGGGCCACGCAAGTAGTTAAGCCTGAGCTCGGGATTATGAGTAAAGCCGCCGCTGCCGAAGATTACACCTTTGCGAGCCCGTACAGCGATGGTCTTCTTGCCCTCCGCTAAGGCTTCGATTCCGATGACCTCGCCTTCGCTGTTGGTCACCAGGCGGCTGGCGCGATGATTCAGCAGAACCGGGATTCCCTTCTTGTCTACCGCAGCTTTTAACTGCCGGATCAGCTCAAAACCGCTCAAAGTCCCCTTTCCAGTACCTGGGTCTTTGGGAACGAGTGCACGACCCCGAGGCGCCTTATTCTCCGGCAGGTGAGCGAAGTAGTCCGGGAAAAGCTGTTTTCCATCGAACTCCAGATACGGAGTTGCCTCTAGCGCACCCATACTCATAAGGCCGTCAACACAGGCCGAGGCATTGTCATAATAAGCGGCAATCAGGCTGTATTGGTGTTCTGAGAGACCAAAACGGGAATCCTTTGGGTTATACAGCGTGGGATAGGCAAGGCGAGCGTAAAACCTAATAGCATCTGCCTTCTGATCCGTGATGCCGGCAACGCGCATAAAGGAATTATTGGGGATATGTAACATTCCCCCCGACTTTTCCGTTGTCCCTCCGTACCGGCGAGCCTTCTCCAGGACGATCACCTGGGCGCCGCTCTCGTGTGAGAATAGCGCTGCCGAAGAGCCCGCAGCGCCGGTTCCGACCACTACAACATCAGTCTCGCGGTCCCATCGGACCGGATTATCCTTTGGCCTTCCAGCATCCTGAGGTTTATCCTGTGACATATATTTCTCCTTTAAATCGTTAACTTTTGGTTATTGTAAGTTCCTAAATTTGCACCTCAATGGTATCACCCTCAAGCCGGACCTGATAGGTTTCAAGGTCATATGTTTTGATCTTGGCCTGGAGCTTCCCCATATGCTCCATTTGCTGTACGATGATTTCTGGAACCTCTTTGGGCAGGGAACCACCCATCAAGTGCGGGCCGGTTATCACCTTCCCTGTGGTGATATCGAACCTGGCGCCGTGCAAAGGACAGGTCAATATCTTGCCCTCCAGCGTTCCCATCTCCAAGGGCCCGTTCATGTGTCCGCAACGACGGGAGAACGCATAGATTTTCTCCTCTACGTTACATAGAACGATCTCCTTCCCCTTTGTCTCCACTAATTTCATTGTGTCTTTAGCTACCTCTTTTATCTTGGCAACCATTATCCATTCCATTTTGAAACCTCCTTTGTAAATTACTGAGACCTTTTAATATTACCTCAAGTTTAACTTCAGATTCAGTTTGAACATGTTCGTCATTCTGCACTCTAATTCAGTCAACTGCTATCAGATTCATTTTTGTTTTCTGATTGTCCCACCTCCTAAAGCTGATTTTTGAACATTCTCAGACTATTCCTTGTATCTATTTTCTGCCTTCTCGCTGTCAGCCCTGCTTGCCAGACGATTATTTTAGATGACTTCCGTCGCAAAACGGTTTATTGGAGCTTTTACCGCAGCGGCACAGAGTGACACGGTTGCGAATTTCATAAGTAGTGCCATCCGCTGATTCAATCGGAATACCGCCACGCACCCAGATAGGGCCCATTTTCCCGGCTTGAGTATCTTCCACTAGACCGATAGAGGGTTCGAAATCAGGTTCAATAACTTTGCCATCCTTATCCCATACAACGAGTCTTCCGGACGGGCAATCACAGGCTTCCTCAATCGCTTTTTGTCTGGCATCCGGGTTATTGGATTCTTTGGTGAGTTTCCAGGTTCCCCCGGCGCGGTGGCAGAAACGGGCAGCAGCACAGAAATCCTCGGCGTCAGTCAGTTTGAGACCAGGACCGTCTATTTCACTGGCTTGCTCCAGATATGGACTGTGGGTAGCTACTTCTGTTCCATCAAACCTAATTTTGGCATGGGTGCCATCGCAAAATGGTTTATTACTGGAGTGACCACAGCGGCAGAGAGCATAGTTTTCCTGCGCCGGATATTTTTCGCCTTCTTTCCATCCATGACACTGTCCATCGGTATCCACACATATACTTTGCTCTGATAGTGGCACTCCTCCCGATACCAGATAAGGACCATTCTTTGTGACCTTTACTTTGTAATTGTTTGCTTTTCCAGCACCTTCTTGTAACTTTTCCATTTTGGTCTCCTCTTATATTATTTGTGTCTGTTTTAGAAATGTCCCATTCTGGTACTCTTCAAATGCTATCCTCAGTTCCTCCCGAGTGTTCATCACAATCGGACCATACCAGGCCACGGGTTCTTTAATAGGTTGCCCTGAAATAAGAAGAAATCTTACGGACTTTTCCTGGGTACTAACCAAAATCTCGTCCCCATCAGCGAATGCCACGAGATGCTCCGGGTTCAATAAACTCTCTTTATTAGCATCAAAATGCCCCGTACCTTCGATGACATAGGCGAGAACGGTGCGTCCTCTGCTGGTAGTGTGCCTGAATTGGGATTTTGGTGGAACCGTAATGTCCAGGTACTCAGGAGCGATGACAATATCCTGGACAGGACCTCTAGTATCATTGACCTGCCCGCATATGATCCTTATTGAGACGCCATCGTCGGTAAGAATTTGGGGGATTTGACTGCTTTTCACATCGCGATAGCGAGGGGCCATCATTTTATGTGCTGCTGGGAGATTCGCCCAAAGTTGAAAACCCCACATCAATCCGCCCTTCTGACCTTTAGGCATTTCCTGGTGTATGATCCCGCTTCCGGCGGTCATCCATTGAACATCACCGGAATGGATGATTCCCTTGTTCCCCATGCTGTCCCCGTGGTCAACCTCTCCATGAAGCACGTATGTAATCGTCTCAATTCCTCGATGAGGATGCCACGGGAAACCTTTCAGATAATCTGCAGGATTTTCCGAATGAAAATCATCCAGAAGTAGAAATGGGTCAAAAAATGGGGCCTCATTATTTCCAAACGCTCTCTTTAGATGGACGCCAGCCCCTTCGATGGTAGGCTTGCTTTTTATTGCTTTTTGTATTCTTCTAATATCGCTCATCCCATGCTTTTTCTGTTCATTG
The DNA here is from genome assembly GCA_021372725.1 of Chloroflexota bacterium. Taxonomy (GTDB): domain Bacteria; phylum Chloroflexota; class Anaerolineae; order Anaerolineales; family Anaerolineaceae; genus JAJFTV01. The sequence goes on from JAJFTV010000008.1 coordinate 3,679, forward strand.
TACTCCCTATGTCAATCTTTCCCGCCAAATACGGAAATCACAAACCTGGACCAG
>JAJFTV010000038.1 GCA_021372725.1 Chloroflexota bacterium
CTGGGTCGCCAGGCGGCTGATTTGTTGTTTGAAAGAATTAACGGCAGTGTTTCACCTGTAAAAGAGATTGTTTTGGAAACACAGCTTGTAGTCCGGCAATCTTCCACCTCAGCAAGGAGAATTGTATGAGCATTTTCAACTAGTTTGATTTTGCACACATCGACAACCGCAGGCATACCCGGCGCGCTTCAGCCGTTCGATACGCGTCTCCATCGAGCATGGGCCTGCCAACCGCCGTTCGGATGATTTTTCAAGTACCGCTTACTGGTATCAACATGCGCCGCACAAACCGTTCACCATTTTGCCCCCTGAAGGGCAGCTTCCACGGGCTGATTTTCCTGAACTGAAAGCTCCTGTGCAGGAGGAAAACTATGATCGATAAATCTGTTTTGCTTCCGGTCCGGCAGCAGGCCGAATGGTATGACTGCATGCTGAAAACCCGGCTGGATGAAATCCTGCCGGAAGCCATGCGGCGGGCTGATCTGGATATGTGGATCATCTTGTGTCAGGAAGATGATTATGACCCCATCTTCAATGCCATGATCCGTTTTCGTACCTGGGCGCCCATTTTGCAAATCCTGATCTTTATACAGGACCATGAGGAAGGAATACTCCATCGAATCAACCTTTCGATGACAGATCAGGGAGATCTTTACGAAAAGATCTGGAACGGCACCAATACCGCCGAACAGTGGCAATTACTGGCCGAGTTGGTGCAAAAATATGATCCACAGCGGATCGGCATCAACACCGGTGCAGTGCAGTGGATGGCAGGCGGGTTGACGCATAACCTTTACCAACAGCTTGTACAGGCTCTGCCTGCCAAATTTCACACCAGGCTCGTTTCGGCAGAAACGGCTGCAGTTTACTGGGGAATGACACTCTGCGAACAGGAAATTCACGCCTACCCGCATGTTGTATCCCTGACCAAAGATATTATTGCCGACTGTTACAGCTCAAAAAAAGTCATCCCCGGTTATACCACCGTGAAAGATTTGCAATGGAATTTCTGGCAGCAGGTTTCGGACTGCGGCCTGCAAAATTCGTTTATTCCATTTTTTAATATTGCCAGGTCTGAAAAGGATCAAAAAATATTTCCGTTAACTGACGGTATCATCCGTCCAGGAGACCTGATCCATTGTGATGTAGGTTTACGTTACCTGGGCTTGTGCAGTGATTTGCAGGAATGGGCCTATGTGCGTCTTCCGGGCGAAGAAGACGTACCAGAAGGGTTCAAAAATCTTTTTAATCAGGTGCATCGCCTTCAGCAAGTATTTATGAGTGAATTCAAGGCTGGTCTTGATGGAAACACACTCCTTAATAACATCCTGTCCCGTGCCCGGGCAGAAGGGATCCCGGGCCCACGGGTTTATTCACATTCGCTCGGGCACTTCCTGCACGAGCCCGGCCCGTTAATCGGTTTGCCATGGGAGCAGCAGTACAACCCCGGGCGTGGGGAAGTGACACTGGATAACAACACAGTGTTCACCATGGAATTGTGCATTGCTGATTCTGTACCGGAATGGGGGGGTGAGTTATTCCGTTTGAGCGAAGAACAGGATGTCTGTTTCACCAAAAATGGCTGTTTCCCGCTGGTTCCGCTGCAAACTGAGTTTTATCTCATCTGATCTGGTAAATTCTGGCTTCAAGAATTGTATAGAAACGGATTAACTCATGAAACGTTATACGATTGGGCTTGACTTTGGGACAGAAACTGCCCGGGCAGTTCTGGTGGATGTGGAGAATGGAGAGATCGCCGCCACGTCTGTATTCCCATATCCGGATGGAGTGATCGATGAGAAACTAGCGGGGGATACAGTACCTCTTCCACCCAATTATGCCCTGCAAAATCCGGCTGACTGGCTTTCCACCATGGAGAGTGCGATAAAGCAGGTCATGCAGCAAAGTGGTGCCAAAGGCAGCCAGGTAGCCGGTATTGGGATTGACTTTACCTCCTGCACGGTCCTCCCGACCCTGGCAGATGGAACCCCGCTGTGTTTTGTCCCGGACTTGAAGATGCAGCCGCATGCCTGGGCCAAACTTTGGAAGCATCACGGTGCACAGGAACAAGCTGACCGGATTACCCGGCTTGCGGAACAGCGCGGAGAAGCCTGGCTTTCTCGTTATGGCGGTAAGATCTCTTCGGAATGGCTGTTCTCAAAGGCTTTTGAGATACTGGAGGATGCTCCCCAGATTTATACCCGTATGCAGTGCATTGTAGAGGGTGCCGACTGGATTGCCTGGCAGTTGACCGGCCGCCTGACCCGTAATACCTGCTGTGCCGGTTACAAAGGCACCTGGCATAAACAGGATGGCTTTCCCAACCAGGCTTTTCTGCAAGCCTTGCATCCGGATTTGGTGGATTTGTTCTCCGTTAAAGTCAGCGGTCCCATCCTGGCGCCCGGTCAAAAAGTAGGCGGGTTGTCCGTTGAATGGGCAAGACGATTGGGTCTCCAACCTGGCTGTGCGGTCAGCGCGTCGATGATCGATGCCCATGCAGCCACAATTGGAGGGGGAGTCAGCGAAGCCGGCACAATGTTTCTCACCATGGGTACGTCCACCTGCCATATGTTGATGTCTGAAAAAGAGGTACTTGTGCCTGGCATTTCCGGTGTGGTGGAAGATGGGATTGTGCCGGGCTTGTTTGGTTACGAGGCAGGCCAGGCGAGCGTAGGGGATATATTTGGCTGGTTTGTCGAAACTGGTGTGCCTGTTGAATACGTTGAGCAGGCCAAAACAAAAAATATTTCGGTTCACAGATTGCTTTCACAAAAAGCCATCGGCTTGAAACCCGGGCAAACCGGGTTATTGGCTCTCGATTGGTGGAATGGCTGCCGTACACCGCTGGTGGATGCCGACCTGACAGGCATGATCATGGGCTTTAACCTTCTCACCCGCCCGGAAGAAATTTACCGGGCATTGATCGAAGGGACTGCTTTTGGAACCCGCTTGATCATCGACCTTTTCCATCAGGGCGGGGTGGCCGTTGACCGACTGCGAGCCGGTGGCGGGCTGACCCAAAATAACCTGGTTTTACAGGTTTATGCTGATGTAATGGGTTTGCCGATTGAAATTGCATCATCGCAGCAGGCCAGTGCATTAGGAGCGGCAGTGCTTGGCGCTGTGGCCGGGCAGGTTTACCCGGATATTCACTCGGCGGTCAACAAAATGGTTTCACCGCCGGCACGGCTTGTGCTGCCAGACGAGGCAAATCATTTGATCTACAATGAAATCTTTCAGGAATACAAAAAACTGGTTGATTTGTTTGGCCGTCAACCAGCGTCCAGCATGAAGAAACTGCTGGAAATACGTAATCGAGCCCGCCTGGATGTGGCGAAATCATAACCGGTATATGAAAGGACCCAAGATGCCTGAATACAAGTTACCCGAAATCAACGAACCCGTCTCCGTTCCTGACAATGTCGCCATCCTGGTTGCCAGCGGCGATTTGCGGCTTTCGGCGAACCAGGATTGCTGGCCGGCGCAGCAGGAAATGGAAAAAAAGTTGTCTGATGCCTTTGCACAGGAGGGCATCACCATTCAGCGCGGGCATGCATTCGATTCGGTTGAAAAGCATGGTTTCATTTCCACCCAGCGGATGGGAATGGATATCTTCCAGCACATTCCCCGGGACGCGAAAGTCATTGTTGCCACAGCAGTCTGGCAGTACAGCTATCATGTGCTGGCGGGTTTGCGCGACCATAAGGGCCCCATTCTGACTGTGGCAAACTGGGAAGGCCAGTGGCCCGGACTGGTGGGATTGCTCAATCTGAACGCTTCACTGACCAAGATGGGCGTTCCTTACAGCACAATGTGGAGCAAGAATTTTGACGACGATTACTTCCTCACAGGCATCCGCCAGTGGCTGAAGGAAGGCAGAATTACTCATGATGCCAGTCATGTTCGGGATTTAATCCCTGGCAGTCTGCCAAAGAACGAAGCCGGACTGGGAGAAGCATTAGCCCGTCAAATCAAGGCTGAGAAAGTGATCATGGGTGTCTTTGATGAAGGCTGTATGGGCATGTACAATGCCATCATTGATGACGAGTATCTTAATCCAATGGGGATTTACAAAGAGCGGTTGAGCCAATCGGCACTGGTGGCCGAAATGCGGCGCGTAAAGGATGATGAAGCCCGGGTTGCGTTTGGATGGCTAAAAGAAAAAGGTATGCGGTTCGAGTTTGGAAAAAATCCTGCCACTGAACTGGTTGCGGCACAGGTTCTTGAACAAATGAAGATGTACATTGCCGCAGTCCGTATGGCACATTTTTTCGGCTGTGATCTGATCGGCATTCAATACCAGCAAGGCCTTAAGGATATGGTTCCTGCCTCTGACCTGGTGGAAGGGCTGCTTAACAATGTCGATCGGCCGCCGGTTTATCACAGCAAAACCGGCCAAGAACTCTTCGCAGGCCAGCCAGTGGTTCATTTTAATGAGGTGGATGAAGGTGCGGGGTTGGATGCTCTGGTAACCAACCGGGTGTGGACGGCTCTGGGGTTTGATCCCGAGACCACTTTGCATGATATCCGTTACGGTGAGCATTATCAAGGAAACGGCATCGATGATTTTGTGTGGGTATTTGAGATCTCCGGTGCCGTCCCACCGGCGCATATCCTGGGAGGGTACAAGGGTGCGGTCAGTAAACAACAGGATCGCATGTTCTTCCCCATGGGCGGAGGAACCCTTTCCGGTGTATGTAAACCGGGCGAAATCGTTTGGAGCCGGATCTTCATCATGGACGGTAAACTGCACGCAGATCTGGGCCGCGGAGCATCGGTGGAGCTGCCCGAAGAGGAAACCCTGCGGCGGCTGAAGGCCACGACCGAGCAGTGGCCGATTATGCATGGCGTTCTCTATGGCGTTTCCCGCGACCAGATGATGGCCCGCAACAAATCCAACCATCTTAACGTGGTTTATGCACCCTCTGCTGAAGACGCAGACCGTGCCCTGGCCGTCAAGGCGGCCATGTTATCTGAAATGGGAATCGAAGTCCATTTCTGTGGAGTCTAGGGGGACGGTGGGCCAGGTGACGGCCGTGAAATTGGCAACGACCTCGTTTTATGCAGGTTATGCAATACCATCATCTAAATGAAAGGACTTTTTCAACATCCTCAAACTGTAATTGGTGGGGCGACGGATTTTTTATCTGTTGTACGGATCATCCCGGGTAATAATTTCGGGATGATCCCATACAGTAGCTGTGGGTTGTGTGCGTCGGTGGTAGAACAGAATGGCAATAAGTGCCCCGAAAACGAAACCGCCAATATGTGCCCACCAGGCTGTTCCACCTTGCTGGATTGCGTGGGATGTAATTTGCGCCGTACCATTCAACAACTGCGAGAAAAACCAGAATACCAGGTATAACGGCGCCGGTACCTGAACGACTGGAATAAAGAAAAAAATAGGGAAAAATGTCAACACTTTTGCGCGCGGGAAAAGGATCAAATAAGCTCCCAGTACTGCTGCGATTGCTCCACTGGCTCCGATAGTTGGCATGGCGGAACCGGCGTTGGCGAGAATATGCAGTATCGCGGCAGCAAGGCCACCGGACAGGTAAAACGCCAGGTAGCGGAAATGGCCAAAACGGTCTTCGATATTGTCACCAAAGATGAACAGGGCGAGCATATTAAAAATCAGATGGGTCCAGCCGCCGTGCATAAACATGGACGTGAAAATCGCCCACCAGTTTCCGGCCGGATTCGCCAAAATACTCGTTGGCACCAGACCAAAATTCATGATAAAAGCGTCCAACTGAACGGATCCGAGGGAAATTTCGAAGAAGAATACCAGGAAATTGGCAGCGATTAATAACCAGTTTACCCAGGGGAAATGCTTTGAAGGTAGATTATCTCGTAACGGTATCATTCATGCTCCTTTTCTCGCTGATATTTTACTCTCCATTCTCTTTATTCACCGGATCAACTATCGCTGTATTAGCCTGATGAACAGCGTACCTTACCTAGTGACTAACTGCCCTCGGCCGGCAGACGCCCTGACAGATCTGACGGGTTGACAGTTTTTTCCTGTGTTTCCCGGATAATCTCGCGGGCAGCTTTTACCTGCCCCCATACATTCCACAACAGCACCCCTTGCACCTTACCGGCGTTGAGGTAATAGATCACTCCCTTTTTGTACTTTTCCTGCCAGTCTTCAAAGATTTCCAGGCGCGAATCCAGGGTACCAACGGCTTCATATCCCAGTTCAAACAGGTCAGAATAGAAGTATGGCAGATTGGTATCGTAACGAGTGGCCAGGCCAACCATATTCTTCCCGGCTGCGGTTCCCATTTTTATGGCATTGTCTTCGTGTTCATAACGTAGCTGCCTGTTCAGCACTGTGTTGTAGATGGAAGCCACGTCCCCGGCCGCGTAAACGTCGTTCGCGGATGTTTGCAGGGTTTCATTGACCAGGATCCCTTTGTCAATCTTCAGCCCTGCTTTTTCAGCAAGTTCCACATCCGGTTTGATCCCGATTCCCCCTACAACCCGGTCGGTAAGCAGGTTGTAATGATCCGTAATCAACCTCCAGCGTTTTTGATCCTGCAGCAACTCTTTGGCTGATTCACCTGTCATCACCTGGATGCCTTTTTCTCTGTAATACTCGTTGATAAATTGAGACAGACCGTATGGATATACCAGCGCGCCGATACCGGCTTCCGGAAATACCATGCTGACATCCTTGCCGCGCATTCTCAACCCGGCAGCAATTTCCGATCCGATAAACCCTCCCCCCAGCACTGTGAAATGTTGTTTGTCTTCGGCGTCTTTGCTCAAGGTAAAATAATCATCCAGATAGCGGTAGTACAAAATTGCATCCCCCCCAAACGGCAGTTTCCGTACCGTTCCGCCGGTGGCGATGAGCAGTTTGTTGTAACCATACCGGTTACCTTGTTCGTCGATCACTTGTTTGTGGATTGTATCCAACGTGCTGATGCGTGTACCCAGGATGAGATTGATATCTTTATCTTTGGTCTTAAGCCAGATACTGTCCAGAGCGGCATCCTTCCAAAGCCCTTTGGATAAAGGAGGGCGTTTGTAAGGCGGATGCTGCTCCGCTCCGATGATGGTGATCTCTGCGGTTTTATCAAGTTCACGGATTGCCTTTGCTGCAGCGTCGCCGGTCATACCGCCGCCAATGATCAAATACGGATATACTTTCATGGTTTTACCTCCCCAATGTAATAAGAGACTGGACTATTATTATATGATGGATAATAGTTATGACTATAAATGCTTAAAAACCTTTCAATCCCTTTCACCGCTGATTTCAAGCCACTGCTGCTTGAGAATGAGCGCATCCTTTTCCATTCGCGGGCTTTCGCACAAAATTCGTCCCTGGCAGCCTGCCGAATGGAGTGCCTGGAAAATGGCTCGTGTATCCAGGCCGGATTCGTTTACGGGCAGGTGGGATTTTTCACCTTTTGGCCCATATTGAATACCGGATAAATGGATGTGCAGCCTGTCCAGCGATTCTTTTCCCAGCCTTTTGCCATAAAGCTCCAGCATGTTCAGCCACGCTTCGCAGGTGTTGATCGTTCCGTCACCGGTGCGGGCATACAGGTGGGCAAAATCCAGGCAGGGTTCCACCCCTTCGATTTCTTTGCTCATCACCAGCGTATCTTCCAATGAACCCAACATGGCTTGTTTGCCCATTGTTTCAGGCCGCAGGGTAACCCTGTTTCCGGACTGGCGGAGTTCACCCACGCAGCCTGACAGCCGCTCGATGGCCAGCGGAAGCACAGTCTCAGGCGGGTTGTTGAAGTAAGAGCCGGGGTGGAAAATGATGTCGGTGGCTCCGGCAAGATTTCCGTAAAATGCTGCATCCATCAGGCGTTTGCGCGATTTTGGCCATTCTTCGTCGCTTGCATTGAGATTGATAAAATACGGGGCATGGACGCTGAGCGCCACCCCGTGATCTTGAGAACTGGCGTGAATCAACCGGCAGGTTTCCTCGCTCACCCTGACAGATTGAACCCAACCCAGCTCCATCGCATCCAGGCCAAGTGATTTGCTGAACTCGATGGCGCCTGCGCTGCCGCCGGGTCTTTTAGGGGTCTCGATGGGTGAACCAACCGTGCCAAAGCGAAAAGAAATCGTCATGGTACAACTTCCTGGATGAATTTTTTGCCTCCGACTTTCTGTTGTTACAATAATTATATCAGCTCGGGTTTATAATCTATTTTTTGGAAAAGAAAAATTTTCACATGGAGAGAAATCAATGAAGATCGGTGACAACCTGGTCGACCTGGATACCCCGGCCTTGTGGGTGGATCTGGATTTAATGGAGAATAATATCAAGCTGATGGCTAAAACCATGCAGGAAGCCGGGGTGAATTGGCGTCCGCATACCAAGGGAATTAAAATTCCGGCCATTGCCCACCGACTAATCAAGGCAGGGGCCATGGGAGTCACTTGCGCAAAAATTACCGAGGCTGAATTCATGGCTGCCGCCGGCATCAAGGATATTTTGATTGGCAACCAGGTTGTCGGCAGGAATAAAATTGCCCGCCTGATTGCCCTTCAGAAACTGTCTGACGTGATGGTGGCGGTCGATGACCTGGGGAACGCGCGCGAAATATCGGATTGCGCACAAAACGCAGGCATCCAGGTGCGGGTATTGGTCGAGTTGAATATCGGCATGGACCGCGCCGGGATCGAACCGTATCAAAATGCCCTGGAGTTTGTGCAGCAGTTGCTTGCTCTGCCGGGGATAGTCTTTAAAGGCTACATGGGTTGGGAAGGCCACATTGTGGGTATTGCGGATCCGTATGAAAAAGACCAGGCTGGACACGAAGCCATGCGGAAATTGATCGAGACAGTTGAAATGACGCGCCAGGCTGGCATCCCGGTCGAAATTGTCAGTTGCGGGGGAACCGGCAGTTACAAGGTATCGGCCTACACGTTGGGTGTCACGGAAATTCAGGCCGGAGGAGGCTGTTTTGGCGACAGAACATACAAGAGCTGGGGAGCTGACACAACACCCTCCCTCTTTGTTCTCACTACCGTCACCAGCAGCAATACCCCCGGACGGGCAATCGTGGATGGCGGGCGCAAGACTTTCGATGCGAGGATCAACCCCATGCCGGTCGGTTTGGAGGGAGCGGAGTATGATCACGCTTCATCGGAACACGGTATATTGAAAATCACCAATCCGGGTATTCACTTGAAAGTCGGCGACAAGGTCAACATGCTGGTGGGGTATGGCGACTGGACGGTCTATCTGCATGACCGGTTGGTGGGCATCCGCAACGGCAAGGTGGAAGAGATTTGGGATATCCCGCACCGGGTAGTGTAAAAACTGCCTGGCAAGTTTTTGCTTGTTTTCGCGGCGACTGAATAAGTTCCCTTTCTCATTGGCGATTACACATCGGCTTTGAGAATAGTTGGTTGTTACGAAATATTTCTCTATTTTTGTCATGTTGAACGAAGTGAAACATCCGCCCGAGAGTTCATCGTACAATTAACCTGATGGAGATCAATGTTCCAAAACTTACTCTTGGGCGGATCCCTCGGGCTTTGTTTCCCATATCCGTTTGCAGCAATGGCAATCCAGGCCCAGATGCCTTTTCCAGAAACACCATTTGCTTCATCCTCTACGCGTCGTGGATCCAGCCAATAGCCAGCTCATCCAGCTTGGCGCGGGTGGGGTGCCCGTTCTCATCCCAGCCGGCCATCTGGTAATACCAGCATTTGGCCTGCTCAAACTCTTCCACGGTCACGAACACACCGTCACTGGCACCGCCTTTCAGGGGGATGAACATTTTGGCTGGTAGGGTATCGGCTTCTTTTCCTACCCCTTCGCGGGAATTATAAGCACGCATCATATTCAGACGGCGCTCGCCCACTTTCATCAGCTCCCACAGACTGGTTTCCCATCCGGTCACTGCATGAACAAACTGGGTCATCTGTCCGGATGAAAACAATTGCCAGGCTGGCCCCCATACAAACTGGCACAGGTTCAGAGAATCAAGGCAACTGTACAGGATTTGTGTGTAATAGGCATAACGGACCTTGTCAATATCGAGGCTGTCGTCCGGTTTGGGGTCATAAAGACCAATTTCAGCCATTCGGGAAAGATAGGTTCCGTATGCCGGGTCATGTTCATGCGATTGGTGATCGGCGCCAAAAGGATTGACGGCATAGATCAGCGCCAGTGTCCGTTTTACCTGTGGCATGTGAGCAGGAAATTCATGCTTCTTGGTGGTGATCAGCAGTTCCTTTCCGAAACCCAACTGCTCGGCTGCGCGGGTTGAACCCTGGCCCAGGATGTATCCCAAGCCTTCCCTTTTGCCGATCATTTCGACCATTTTTACCATTGCATCGGCATTGCCAAAACGCAGATCAATCCCGCCGGTCATATCCAGGGTCAGGTAGCCATGCTCAAAACAATCCATTGCCCAGGCGATCGTCGCGCCGCAGGCGATGGTATCCATGCCATACATGTTGCAGAGCTGGTTGGCATAACAGATGGCCGGCAGATTATTGATATCGCAATAGGAGCCCATGGTGGCGAGGGTTTCATACTCGGGGCCGCCGTAGCGGGGATCCACCTTGTATGGGCCGTTTGTGATCTCCACCACCCGTTTGCAGCGCACCACGCAGGCATAACAGGTGTCACGCTCTTTTAACACCGTATCGTAAAGGGTTTTTCCATTGATCAAATCGGCCCTGTCAAAGAATCCTCCGTCCCAATTGCGGGTGGGCAGTGTACCGGTATCATTCTGACCTTTTAATACTTCTGCCGTACCCAGCATCCCCAAACCGGCAACATCAGACGATTCAAAATTTTCAGCACCCCATTTTGCAAGCTCTTTGACAGCCTGTGGATCAGCAGAAGGTGGAAGCTTGCCACCCCGTACGGCTACCGCACGCACGTTTTTGGATGCCATCACCGTACCCATGCCGGTGCGCCCATTGGCACGATTGAGCATGTTGAGCAGAGCTCCGAACAATACACCTTTTTCGGCTGCCGGCCCGCATTGCAATACCTCTATCCGGTTGTCACCCAGTTCATTTCGGATGGTTTCTTCCACCTCGCCGGTAAATTTTCCCTTCAACCCCGCTGCATCCCGCAGTTCTGCTTCGCCGTTGTGCACCCACAGGTAAACCGGTTTGGGTGACTTGCCGTGGAAAACGATCCCATCGAAACCGGCGCGCTTCATTTCTGCCGGCCAGAAACCACCGGCCTGTGAATCGCCCACCAGGCCGGTTTCCGGCGATTTGGCGGTGGCAGTGACGCGTGATTGACCGGCTACCGGCGCTCCGGTGATTACGCTGAGCATCAGACTCAATGTATTTTCAGGTCCTAACGGGTCAGCGCCTGCCGGTGTATTTTTAAGGAGGTAATACATTCCCATGGCGCTGCCCCCCATATATCTTCGGTAGAACATTTCATCCGGCTGTTCCATCTCCAACGTACCCGTGTCAAGATGGACGTGCAGGATTTTTCCGTTATAACCGTTCATCAACTCACCTCCCTGGAACTTACTTACCCTAGCGTCTTTCTCCTACAACGCCTGTTAATCATTTACGAAGCTGCCGCCCGGTCGAGCGCAGCCTGGAATTTCTGCAGGGCCTCTGTAATATGTTTTTCATTGATGACAAGCGGAGGGATCCAGCGGATGACATTTCCGTATGGCCCGCACGTCAGGAGCAGCAGATTATTATCGAGACATAATTTCCAAACAGTTTTAGCCATGTGAGTATCGGGCTCCCCGTCAGGGGTGGTAAACTCGGTGGCGATCATCAACCCTCGCCCGCGCACATCCCCAATGCACGGGAAATCATCTTTTACCGCCTTTAGGTGTCGCATAAGGATTTCTCCCATCTGGCGGCTGTTTTCGATTAAATTTTCTTCCCGCATCACCCGCACGGTAGCGGCTGCCGCAGCACAACTGACTGCATTGGCAGAATAAGTTCCGCCATGCGAGCCGGTGATCCATTTTTCCATCAATTCACTGCGGGCGGCAATCGCGCTGAGCGGTAAACCGGAGGCCAGGCCTTTGGCCATCACCATGATATCCGGTTCGATCTCCTCATATTGGTGTCCAAACCATTTGCCGGTGCGGCCAAAACCCGATTGGACTTCATCGGCGATCAACAGAATTCCATGTTCGTGGCAGATTTGCTCAAGGCCTTTTAGAAATCCCAGCGGAGGAACAACATATCCGCCTTCACCCAGCAGCGGTTCGATAAGAATGGCAGCCGTCTCTTGAGGGGCAGTTTGCGTTTTGAGAAGAAGCCTGAGTTCACGCAGACAGAAACGGACAGTCTCTTCATCGGACCAGCCATAACGATAGGCATACGGGTAAGGAGCCACAAAAACGCCGCTCATTAACGGCTGATAACCTACCCGGTAAATCGTATTGGATGTGGTGAGCGACATGGTTCCGATGGTTCGTCCATGAAAGCTGCCTTGAAATACGATGATATTGGGACGCTGCGTGGCATGCCGGGCCAGCTTGATGGATGCCTCAACAGCTTCAGCGCCGCTGTTGCTAAAGAAAAACCGGTTGAGATGGGCAGGTACGACCGTCAACAGTTCCTTGACCAGATCGAGCACGGGCTGATGATATACGATGTTGATCTGTCCGTGCATCAACCGGCCAAGCTGCGCCTGGGCTGCTTGTACAACAGCCGGATGACAATGACCGGTATTGGTGACACCAATACCTGTGCTGAAATCGAGAATCCGCCGGTTATCGTCTGTATACAGGTATGGCCCTTCGGCGTGATCAACCAGCAAATCTGTATATCGCGACCAGACAGGCGAAAGGTATTGTGCATATTCGGGTAACATGATGTAAGGCTCCTGTTTGTTGTGTTGAAGAATTTTTTTGTCTATCAGCGGGCTATATAGATATTATATTCATTATCTCGAATCAAATAACGTCAGTCGTCTGCCCAGCCTTACATACTCCGGCGGTGTTACAACCAATCTGCCGCCTGCTAAAGCAAGGATAAAGTAATCGATACTCTGAGGGGCTGTGAGAAAACAGCCCCTTTTTCCTTTTGTTTCTGACCTTTGCCTAATCTTTCAAATCCGTGATGCCGAAAGGATTTTTCATACTCACCGGTTTACCATCCAAACCGGTGAACGCTTTGGGTGGGTCAATTTTTTGGGTAGCCAGCGACACGACGATCAGAACCACCACGGAGAGGAAGAACGCCGGCGTGGATGCGATGTAAACGGCATCCCAGGTGGCATCCTCCACCAAACCTTCACAGATTTCCAACGTCGTGGGGTAATAAAGGATCGCCATGATAACCCACGACACGGTTCCGGTGATCATGGATGCCAGCGCTCCGATGTTGTTTGCCTTTTTCCAGTACATCCCGATCAGGTAAGGCGCCACCATCCCCACCAGAATAGCTGTACAGCTTATTACTGCCAGCCGGTATATCGTGGCGGCGTACAACGCAATCAGAATGCTGATAATCCCGATCACGAGCAGACTCAAACGTGTTAACAAAAGCTGCGTTTTGTCAGAGATGTTGGGCTTAAACACCTTGACAATATTTTCGGTAAACATGGTTGCACCGGCCAACATGGAGCTGTCTGAAGTGCTCATCAGGGCAGAGGCCAGTGCTGCAATAAATATAGCCACCAGAACGGGTGGAAGGTATTTAAGCGCCATGGAGATCAGTACAAATTCGGTTTGTTCTAGTGCCAGGTCGGGGCCCAACCCCGTATAAGCGGCCACACCGATTAATGGGGGGATGACACCCAACACGAGGTACAATCCGGCTGCCATATAGGTGGCTTTTACGGCAGTACCTTCACCTTTTGCGGCACAAGTGCGCTGCAGATAATCCTGGGCTGGAATGCTGCCCAAACCGATGGCCATCCAGGCGGCCAGATAGTAGAAGATGCCCAACCTGCCCGTATAACCCAGATAGCCCTCCCCCTTTACCGGCCATAAGGCAAATGGTTCGGAGCCGTACTGCGCCCCTGCCATCCCAAGAAAGGCATCAAACCCTCCCACCTTGTTGACAATAACGGTGAACAGAATTACCAGCCCGATACCGATCAGGAACATTTGCATAAAGTCCAGTGCAGTATCTGCCCAGAGGCCGCCCATCATGGTATATACGGTGACGATGACGCCCACCAGTATCATACCTGCTTGCAGCGGCCAACCTAAAAGCACGTGCAAAATGCTGCCACCTGCCACTATTTGAGCAGCGGTCCAGCCAAAGTAGGTGATGATTTGGATGACCGCCCCAATCACCGACATGGCTTTTCCGAAACGGCGTTCATAAAAATCCATTAATGTTAGATATTGTGCACGCCGGGCCAGTCTTACCACAAAGAAAGCGGAGAGGATTAAACAGAGGGCTGCTCCGAATGGATCAAAAACCACCCCCTGAAACCCAAAACGGTAAGCACTGGCGCTGGAGCCCATCAAGGTCTCGGCGGCAAACCAGGTGGCCATAATGGATGGCCCGGCCATCCATAAAGGCAACCGCCGGCCTGCTACAACGTAATCGGCTGTGGTTTTGACCTTTCTTGAAGCCCAATAGCCAATTGCGAGACGCACGACCAGGATGATGACGATCCCACCTATGATTAAACTTGCGTAAGCATAGGGCTGCGCTGTCATGATTTTCTCCTTTCTTTTCCCTTTACATTTTTTCTACATTTCTTTTATTCCATACGGAAATCCATATTCGATCATTTTCTCCAGGTAAGGCACCGGATTAAACGCCTCCGGCCCTAATACCCCTTTCCCTTTCCATACTCCGTGCTCCAGCAGATCCATGCCGATGACAGGGTTAAAGGCAGTTTGCACAACCACACACTGGCAGTCATACTGTTTCATGCATTCTTCGTTGTCGACAACCTGGTAGATGTAAACCTGTCGTGGACGGTTATCTTTTTGCCCCTTGACCCACGTACCGGCACAGGTTTTACCGGACATCAGGTGTCCCAGATGGGCTGGATCCGGCAGGCAGGCTGCCACAACATCACGCGGAGCCACCTGCACATCTTTCACCGGGATGGGTTCCTTGTTATCCAGGCCGAGCATTTTGATGGTTTTGAGGACGCCAATGAACTCATCCCCCAGCCCATATTTGAAGGTAACCCGATTGCAGTCGATCCAGCGCGGAGCCAGCAGCACTTCTTCGTGCTCCACATTCACGCATTCCACCTTTCCGATGCCCTCCGGAAACTCAAATATCTCCGGCTCCGAGAAGGGTTGGGTGGTGAACCAGCCCCTGTTTTTCTCCCAGATCACAGGTGGATTCAAACATTCCTCAATCGTTGTCCAGATCGAAAAATTGGGTGCAAAATCGTACCCTTTTACGACAAGATTTGCGCCATCCCTGACACCGATTTCGTCGATTTTATCGAAAAGCTTATCCTGGGCATAACGGGCAAACACATCCGCCATACCTGGCTCAACTCCCAGCCCGACCAGAGCAAGCTGGCCTTTTTTCTCCCACTGGGCAGCCCGTTCGAACTGGTAATCACCCAGTTTGATACCACATTTTTCGAAGGGCTTTTCCGGGTGAGGTTCCGAGAGAGTCATGGCCATATCCATGTAATGACAACCTGTTTGGAAGGCCGCTTCGAATATCGGGACGTTGAAAGAAGGATCACAGGCATTCATGATCAAGTCAACATGATGTTTTTTTGCCAATTCTTCGATCTGATCCTGTTTTCCGGCATCCACCCACTCCCCTGGAAAACGGTTCGGATCGCCCAGTTTGGCCTGAACTTCCTTCACCCGCTCAAGGTTGTAATCGGCGAGGACCATCTTTTGCAGCCAGGGCTTCTGTTTGGCAATGGCTGCAATGGCTTCACCGACACCACCGGTTCCTATCAGCAATACTTTCATAAATTCCTCCCTGTTCTCTTTTTTCAATCAGGTACAATATGATTTCGGGTTCATCCCCGTCATTTTTCTTTTACTACATCTCTCCAAATATTGAGTGTCTCATCGATGATCTCGTCTGTATGCGCCTGGCATAAGAACCAGGGTTCACGCGGATCATGATCCGGCATAACCCCGCGCTGAATAGACTCATCCATCAGCCTGAGGTAAAAATCTTTATCGCTCCTGGACCATGAACGCTGATCGGTCGGCTTCTCGATGCCGATGGCGAAAGAGAACATTGATGGGTAACCGTTCATGCAAACCGGAATGCCAGCCTCATCAAAGATGGATTGCAATCCTCTCATCAGGCGCGCACCTCGTTCTGCGACGGTTTTTAATACCGGTTCGTTCTGCAATATTTGCAGTGTGGCATAGGCGGCCGCCACGCCAGGCCGGTTGTTGTTGAATGTGCCTCCCTGGGCCACGCCGTGGCCAATCACGCTCATCACCTCTTTTCTCCCGCCAAAAGCAGCGATGGGGTATCCATTGCCCAAAGATTTCGCATAGGTGACCAGATCAGGTTGAAGGTTGTACAGCTCATGCGCTCCACCATTGGCCACCCGAAAACCAGTTTTTACCTCGTCCAAAATAAAGATGATCCCGTATTCCTCGCATTTATCCTGGATGAATTTGAGAAAACCTGGTTGTGGTTCGATGGCCCCGCAGTTGCACAAGCAGGGTTCTGCGATAATGGCGGCGATCTGGTGTCCATGGCTACGCAGTGTCTTTTCCAACACCTCAAAGTTGTTGAATGGCAGTGTGATCACCAAATCCCTGATGGCAGAAGGAATCCCTGAACTGGCGGCAACGGGGATGGGTGAATTGATGTTGCCATAGGATTCCGCGGGAGCGTAGGTTGACCAAAGAGTATAGTCATGAAAGCCATGATAAGCACCTTCAAATTTCAGGATCACGTCACGGCCTGTGTAGGCTCGGGCAACACGGATGGCATGCATGGTCGCTTCAGTCCCTGAACAGGCAAAGCGTACCATTTCTACTGCCGGGCACATGGCAATCATCATTTCGGCTACCGAAATTTCCATTTCATTGGTCATCGCAAACAATACACCCTTGTCGATCTCGGCATGCACCAACTGATCCACCCGCTCATCGGCATGACCCAGGATGATAGGACCGAAAGCCATTCTGTAATCGATATAACGATTGCCGTCCACATCCCAAAGATAGCAGCCTTTGCCCCGCTCGACATAGGGTGTGATGCCTTCTCCCCAGTATCTGAAATTCGAGTTGACACCCAGGGGCATCAATTCTTTTGCTTTTTGTTGGACGTCCACGCTTCTCTTGAAAAATTTCATGAAACCTCCATAAAGAAATTTAATTGAGGAGACAGTTTCCTGAATCCATAAAACAATGAGGATTGACTCATCGGTTTAACAGGCAATATTTCAGATCAAATTCCCATTACCGTTATTCAACTAATAAAGAGGGGAACAATCTCAATTAACTATTTTACCGAAAAAAGAATTAAAATACAATAGATTGTGATAAAAAGACATAATTTAATCGTAGAAATGTCCGAAAACGACAAAAAATTATATTTTTAAATTAAGGTGACCATGCTGTCTATGCGCGACACCGTGGCGGACCTGGTTTGTCTGCCAGGCTACTCTTCCGTATCCGATTTCAACACAAAGGTATACCCGGCAATCTCCACCACCGGCTGGTAGATGCCATAGCTGGTGGCGCGTACTCTGCGGGACACCTCCTGATCATCCATGGTGATGGTAATCTTGCCCAGCTCATTGAACTCTTTGCGGGTAAAAGGCGGGCGGCTCCATTTTTCATCCGAAACGGGCAGGTCATTCCCTGAAATCAAGATCCCCAGCACCTCATAGAACAATACCAGTTGGATGTCATGTGTACGTGCCAGCAGCGAGCGGACACAATCACCGGGGAAGATGGGAAA
Source organism: Chloroflexota bacterium (assembly GCA_021372725.1). Lineage (GTDB taxonomy): Bacteria > Chloroflexota > Anaerolineae > Anaerolineales > Anaerolineaceae > JAJFTV01. The sequence continues at coordinate 17,809 of JAJFTV010000038.1, forward strand.
GCGTTTGACGGCAATAATCCTTCCGGTATCCACTTTGGGTTCCATGTGATGGCAGGTAACCCCATATTCCTGCGACTCTTCATAGAGAGCAAAGTTGATGCAGCCGATGCCGGGGTAATCGGGTGACCCGGGATGGAAATTGAACGCAGCCACCCTGGCGCGTTTCAGCAAGGCTTCGGGTACCACCCAACGGGAAAGGTACGAGATGATGTAATCACCTTCCCAATCTTTGGCTTCTTCGGATAACCTGTCGCCCCATTTTCCCAAAAAAGCGGTGACGTTGGTAAAGTTTCGCAGGCAGAAATCAAGCGCCTTGTCACAGTGCGCATCCTGTTCTTTTCCAAGAAATAGTATCGATTTGTCTGTTTTCATGGTTGTGTCCAGAAGATTTAATCCGCGAAAATTCTTTTACTCAGGAATGTCAATATTCATCAGATTAATTTTTTTCGACTCTTTTAAAGATTATGTTTGTATCAGGTTGTTAGTTGTAGAATTCCTAATGTGACGATTACTGATTCGATTTCTCTTCAAATAATTACTGTTTTTCTTAATTATTTCTAAATTTCGTGAAATATTCATCAATCTGAGGTCTTAATTCAATTCCTGCTAATTCGAAGCAATCTAAGAGGTCATCATATGTTCCGGGGCCTCCGAGAAAATCCCACATTTCATTTGCTACTAGAATCTCATTCGATAAATCAAACATACCCTTCATCGTCCAACGGTCATATGGTTTCGGCTCATAAGGATTGTAAGGTATTGCGATAAACGTGTTTACTACGATCTTTGGGTTTTTAGCCATCTCAGCTGCTGACCATTCCAATAGCATTCTTTTAAAACTTTTAAAATCCCCAAAATTGGGTTTTACTGTTTTTATATCCATTAAATATAATTGTTTATCGTGGCTTTCTAACCAAATATCTACTTTTGTCAGCTTTACGGCATCGAATTTCCCAGTGGTGCACACATTGCGAATTTCCTCTAATTCTTTAATTTTATTCGGTTCTCTTGATGTTGTGGCTATTCCATCTACGATTGATTGAATAACACTATGAGCCTCTGAACTAATCCGATTATTGGGAGAAACCTGGGATTTTGCTATTTTAAACCTATCTTTTGCTAGTTCAATGGCTACAGGTTCATAAATTGATGTCCCGAAGGTTGTGTTTAATGAATGAATGAATGAAAATAGCGCCATCCTATCCTTTCCTAGTAATTTGTAATGAAATGGCATGGATATTGTTTCAGGTTTGTATTTTTGAAATTTGCTTAAAATGCATCGCTTTAATAAATCTTTGATCGCAACTTTTTTTACATTAGTGATGCCCATTATTTGCGTCCTTAAGGTGAAAGATTTTTTCGGCGTATGCGGATTTATCTTTTTCTGTCCGATTTAGAACTGGGCGTTTAAATTCCATGACGATTTCCATGCCTGATTTCTTGGCGATTATTGGATAGAGATTGTAGTGATCATTTGCAACTAAAAAGATATTGTAGTCATGGGTAAGAAATTGCTTACAGTTGTTTAAGACTTTAGAAATACCATCAACGTAGGACTGTTTTGCTTCAGAACCTTTTCCTTTAAACATTGGGCCAATTTCCAAATTATCTCGTCGTTGAAGTTCGAAAAGCTCATATGCATATGCGTGTTGTTCGTGATAATCAATCATTCCAACATAAGGTGGACTAGAAAAAATGCCATTAATTCCTGAATGACTTGCAGTACAAGCAAATTTAGGATCAATTTTCCTTAATTCTTCAACAATATTAATGGTCCTTGAATCGCCTGATAGACAAATTTGATCAGTTGTTGTACGCAGTTTATTAAATTCAGATAGTCTTTTTATTGTATCGCGTGAGTAATAATCCCACCAACTATAAATAGAAAATAGAGGCTTACATATTTTGTAATGCTTATGGCAATAATAGGTAGTAGTGATTGGATCAAGTAATGTCGCTAGATCAGAATGAGTTGTTGCACGACAGGATCGAACAGTACGACTTAGAATTATCTTGATTACATCTTTTGTGTCGAGATTTTGAATTTTTTCTACTAAATCCATTGTGAAATCAATTTCTTGTCTGACTGGGTATAAATACCACTTGTTCATGAATGAAAGATGAGAATCTTTTTGGTTTATCTGAAGATCATATTTTTTTACTAATCTTTCAAATATTGGCAGGAATTCCTGTTCTTTTTGACTGGCATAAGAGAATTCTTCAATTACCCCATTGCGAACTTTATAAACATAATCTGGTGAGGGGAAATTTTGTTGGTTGAATTTGGACAACTCTGCTAATAATTCTTCTTCGAATTTATTTTGGCCTTGATCATAAATATAACTTCGTAAAGCAAGAGTGATTTTTCGAATTTCTTTTTGCAGATCAATAAGATCATGTTTATTGACTTTTACATTACTGATGAGGGAATTATATTCCGAGATATCTATACCAATTGCATTGATTCCTAATTCGTTTGCTTGAACTAAAGCTGTACCACTTCCACAAAAAGGATCTAACACAATATCACCCCTATGGAAGTATATCTGATGTTTAAAATCATCTGTCTTTTCGTCAAGGAAATATTCGACTAATTGCGGAATAAATTTTCCTTTATAAGGATGAAGTCTATGAACATGTTTTGTTCGCTCACTTTCCTTGACATTTTCAAAGGAAAGATGCCAATTTAGATCTTCACCTAATGTTCTTTTCCACTCGATTTCTTTTTGGTTTTGGGAAGAATAGTAATTTTGTAAATCTGCTTTGAACACTTTGGTTTCACCATTACCATTAATTTTTCGAATTTGCCCGTACTGAACAAGATAAGAAATGCTAGAAGGCGAAACATCCCTCTTAAAGATTTGTTTCACCCAATCACTTGCCTCTTTCAAGGTCATGATTTCGTTAATTTCACTCATTATCATACCTCTTTATATTCAAGGGATTTCTTTCACGGATTAATGAATAATTTGTTCTAATTATATTTTAACATACATTTAAATTCGTTTCCATCTTGACTCGGATTGCACGGAATGCGGACAACGGATTTTCACCACGAATTACACGGATTAGGCAACGGATTCCTTTACTGGCTTAGGCGGAATGGGCAATCGTTTTTAAATAATTTTATGATTGATTCTTGTTATTAAGCAAATCGGGAACAAAAAGCCATTGTCGGTTGACAAGGTTATCTGTTACCTGTTGAGGTGGAAAAACCTTCCTGTAACGCAAACTCTGTTCGCCAAAATTGATCAAAAGGGCAATCAAGCAGCCTGAAACCGCCAGGTAGCCGATTATCTGGGCCAGGTGGCTGTTATCCAATCCTCTGAGAGCCTTGATTTCGACAATAATTGATTCTTAAATTACAAAATCTGGAATGTAGTATCCCACCAAGCGTTTTTTCTCTGGATCTTCATGCACTGCATAGAGCCTTTGCGTCTCAAACGCAATATTTGCATCTGCCAATTTGTTTGCGAGAGCTCTCTCATAGGTGTCTTCACGTAGTCCTGGCCCAAGCTCCCTGTGCACTGCCATCGCAAACTGATGATTTTATATGTTATTTCGTCATAGGGGGTTTTAATCAGTTTGTTTGCCATGTTCTTCGACACTAATTTGTAATTGTTTTGAAAAAGAACTCGTTATTCCATCTGTAAATGTATCCTGCGTAGGGCCTTCTTCTTGCAATCCGTGTAATCAGGGGTTAAAATCCGTTGTCAGACCCCCAGCTTCGGCCGGTATTGCAACGCCTCGGCCAGATGCTGGGGCTGGATGTTTTCTGCTCCGGCCAGGTCGGCGATGGTACGGGCCAGCTTGAGCACCCGGTGATAAGCCCGTGCCGAGAGCTGAAGCTGGTTCATGGCGGTGCGCATCAACTGATTGCAGGGCTCATCGAGCAGACAGAACTTGCGCACGTGGCTGGTGCGCATATCGGCGTTGCAGGTCAGCAGGCTGGGTTCGCATTCCAGTCCTGCAAAACGGCGGGTTTGCACCTGTCGGGCGGCTTCCACCCGTTTGCGGATCTCACTGCTCGATTCACCGCTGCGCCGGTCACTGAGTTTTTCGTAATCCACGCGCGGCACCTCGATATGAATATCAATCCGGTCCAGCATGGGGCCGGAGATGCGTTTCTGGTACTTGGTAACCATGGATGGCGAACAAGTACATGGCTTAACCGGATCACCGTAGTAACCGCACGGGCAGGGGTTCATGGCTGCCACCAACTGGAAATTGGCGGGGAATGTCAGCGAACCGGATGCGCGGCTGATGGTGACCACCTTGTCTTCCATCGGCTGGCGCATCACCTCCAACACGCGCGAACCGAATTCGGGAAATTCATCCAGGAAAAGGATACCGCGGTGTGCCAGCGAAATTTCACCCGGCTGGGGCCAGTTGCCGCCGCCCACCAGCCCGGCGTGCGAGGTGGTGTGGTGGGGCGAGCGGAAAGGGCGCTGACGCAGTAACGGCATACCGGAGGGAAGCTGATCGGCGACCGAGTAAATACGGGTGACGTCCAGCGCTTCGTCGATGGTCATGGCTGGCAGAATGCCCGGCATTGCGCGGGCCAACAGCGTTTTCCCTGAACCGGGCGGTCCCATCATTAATACATTATGCCCGCCGGCGGCTGCGATCTCCAGGGCACGTTTGACGTGTTCCTGGCCCTTGATATCCTTGAAGTCGGTCTGAGCAGTATAATCACCGCTCTCGAGCTCCACTTTTTCCTGTGTGGGGATCAGCACCCGCTCATTAAGGTGTTGGCAAAGCGCATTGAGCGAATTGACCGGTATGACATCCAGATCAGGGATGATGGCTGCTTCGGCTGCATCGGCCTCAGGGACGAACACGTGTTTGAAGCCATGCTGGCGCGCGGCGGCTGCCATGGAAATTACACCCCGCACGTGCCGGACGCTGCCGTTCAACGACAATTCTCCCAGGACGATGCTTCCGTCCAGGGCATCCTGGCTTACCTGCCCGGTCATGATCAGGGCACCGATGGCAATGGGCAGGTCAAAGGCCGGGCCTTCCTTGCGAACAGAGGCCGGGGCAAGATTGACGATGAAACGCTGACGAGGATAGAACAGGTCGGAATTTTTTACCGCCGATTGAACACGCTCACGGCTTTCCTGTACAGCAGCATCCGGCAGCCCGACAATTACCATTCCAGGCAGTCCGTCTGCGAAATCCACTTCCACCTCGATGATTTCACCGTCCAGGCCGGTGAGGGCGCACGAATAGACATGGGCAGGCATGGGTTAAGTGTATGCAGGAGGAGGGAAAATGTCAAATATTTGACGGGGATGGTGGCTTACAGGATTAGATCATCAAAGATTTTGAAGACATAGATGCTAATGATGATATTATTTCATCATATTATTTAAAGGTTTAATAGGTGATAGTATTAGGCTCACAGGACTTTTTTTATTGAAGAAGATATTTTGGTAAAAACAGCATTTTTGGGAATTTAGAGAATATTGGAGCAATAACCGATGAGCGTTCACACAGAAAGTCAAAAACCGAGAAGGACAATTCTTGATATTCAAAACTGGAAAAAGGATGCGCAGCCTCTGGTTATGCTGACTGCTTATGATTTTGCCATGGCACAGGCAGTGGATGAAGCGGGGGTGGATCTTATATTAGTCGGAGATTCGGGCGGAATGGTTTCTCTCGGTTATTCCACCACCGTGCCCGTCACCATGGAAGATATGCTTTTTATGGTCACTTCGGTATGCCGCGCCAAAACCAACGCACTGGTCATTGCGGATATGCCTTATTTATCCTATGAAATTACCACCGAAGAAGCAATCCGCAATGCAGGCAGATTGATCAAGACGGCCGGTGCGGATGCGGTAAAGATCGAAGGGGGCGTCAAACGCCATGAGACCATCCAGGCCATGGTTAAGGCCGGAATCCCTGTCATGGGTCATGTCGGTCTCACCCCTCAAACCGCTCAGTCGCTGGGTGGATTTAAAGTTCAAGGAAAAAGCCTGGCTGCCGCCCGAGACATCATTTTGGATGCCGAAGCCGTGCAGGATGCAGGCGCGTTCTCCATCGTGCTGGAGGCTATACCGGCTGCTCTATCGGGCGTCATTACTGGACGGTTGAATATCCCCACGATTGGGATTGGAGCCGGGCCCAAATGTGATGGACAGGTGCTGGTCACGCATGACGTGCTGGGCTTATTTCAAAATTTCAAACCGAAGTTTGTCCGCCGCTATGCGGAGTTGCATCCGCTTATAGTTAAGGCCTGCCAGGAATATGGCGAAGATGTTCGAACAGGAAATTTCCCGGCAGCAGAGCATACATTCTCAATCGATGAAAAAATATTACAGCAGTTGGTCGAAGAACTGGATAAAATAACAACTCAAAATTAGTCATAACGATGTGCAGTGCCCAAACCCGGACTGTTAAATCCCGATTAATCTGCTGTAGAAACAATCAACAAACAGCGTCGCAGTTGGTGATGATCCGGTATCTTATCTTCAGTAAATATCCCCGGTTTTATAGGCTATAATAAAACCGACCTTGAAATAATAAATGGCGTTGGATAAATATTAATTACCAGTACCGCTCATGGCATTTTGGTAATCCATAACCTTCTAATAATAAATTCCCAATTGCCACTCAGTTGTGAAAACAAGACTGAACCTGACAACGCGTATAAGGAAGGTCTTTTACCTTGTAAAATCTGGCGTAATTTGATTGATTTCGTATCGTAATGTCAAAAATTTATAGCATTCTTCCTACGGTACCGCCAGCCGTTGGGTAGGAAAAGTAAGAGAGAAAGGAACACGGATTACAATGGAAAAACTCAGAATAGGGTTACTGGAAAAAAAACGGGGAAACTATGTAATTCAAGAAAAGGTCATTGGTACAGGCAATATCATCGACGAGACAGATGCCGAGGTGGAACACCACGAGCGGGCGTTGACCGAAGCTGGTTATAGCATCCACCGAATTCATTGGGGGCCGGATTTCATCAATGATCTACAAGCTCTGGAAGTTGATCTGGTCTTCAATGTTTCCAGCCTGGTAGAAGCTGCAATCCTAGAAGAATTGGAAATACCCTATGTAGGATCCGATACATTTGCTATAACCATTGCCAGCGATAAATCACTTGCGAAAAGGCTCTGGCAGCAGGCGAATTTACCCACATCGCCTTTTTTCGTGAGTAGATCCGAGAAAGATTACGAGGTGTTTCAGGATAATCCACCGTTTGGGTATCCTCTTTTTGTCAAGCCGATTGCCGGTCGAGGTAGCGCAGGGATCAACCAGGCTTCCGTCGTTCATAATTACGCTCAACTGGTTCGAGGAGTTGCAAGAGAGCTTGAAACCATCGGCCAACCAGTTCTGATAGAAAAGTACCTGCAGGGCAGAGAAATCACCGTGGGAATTCTTGGAAATCAAAATGCAAGAGCTCTACCACCTTTAGAAATCGTATATCGTGACGGGGATATAACACTTGGTTATGAAAAAAAGATATTGGATAACGATACATTCCTTTGCCCTGCTCCGCTAAACGATGAAGAGACTCAGATGATACAACGATTGGCGCTCGATGCCTATCGCGTGTTGGGTTTTAAGGATTTTGGCCGAATTGATATGATACTGACCCCTGAAGGGCCGTTCTTATTGGAGGGAAATACATTCGCAGGGCTGATGTGTACACCCAAAGAGAAACCTCACAGCTATATTGGGTTCATGGCCCGTGCTGAAGGAATGGACGGCAAAGATTTGCTGGATGAGATCATTCAGATAGCAATCGCGAGACTCAGCCAGAGAGTTTGTGTTTGAGTTACCGGCGACTCAGATTGACCTGCCAAAACAATCTGCACCTACCATTTCGCCGTGCTCAGAAAGAAATGCCAGAACTTCAACATGATCCGGTACGGATCGGG
>JAJFTV010000051.1 GCA_021372725.1 Chloroflexota bacterium
CAGGATGTTGCTGACCAGTTGATTCAGCCTGGTTACTTCCTCCATTCCGGTCTGGATCAGCTCGCTGCGGGCATTCTTATCCAGGGATATGGAATTATTTGCCGATTCGCTTTCATACAAGCTGTCCAGCACTCCGGATATTGCAGCCAAAGGTGTGCGAAGATCATGCGATATGGATCGCAGGAGAGCGGTTTGCAATTTTTCAGAAGATTCCAGCACCCTGGTCTGATTGGCCTTCTCTTCCAGATGTGTCCGTTCGATGGCAAGCGCCGCCAGGTTGAAAAAAGCTTCCGACTGATGCGGATAATCGAGTTCTGTCGAAACCTGGTTTGCGATTTGGACAATCATAATGCCCTGTATCCCGGCCGGTGTCTTGAGAGGGATAAAATGATAATCCTCCAATCCCTCCTGATCGGCTGGCACATCACCTCCCAACATCACCCCGGCATATTGCACAGCGCCGGTCATACATTCAACTCCGGGCGTACCGGCTGCAATTTGCGCTTTGGCATTCGCACAGGGAAGAAGGATGAAGATATTTCCCCCCAGAGCCCTGCCGGCATGTTCAACAATTACCTGCAGTACATTCGATATCCCTGACGCGGCCGCCAGATCGCGGCTGAGAGTATTCACCACTGCGGTCTGGGCTTCACGGGTCTGCACAATCGCCACTTGCTCCTTCACCTGGGCGGTAAGGCCGCTGACGATCAATGCAACCGAAAGAAAACCCAGCAGGGTGAGGAAGTATTGTGAATCGCTGACGGTTAAGCTTAATTTTGGCTCGATAAAAAAATAATCAAAAGAGACCATCGCCAAAAACGACGTCAGGATAGCCGGTCCTCGGCCGGTATAAATAGCTGCCAGCACCACCACCGTCAGGTACAGCATCAATAAATTGGTGGGGTGCAATATTTTTTGCAGCGGAAATCCGGCTGCGGTAACCAGAGCCACCAAAACAACCGGAAAGAGGTATCTTAACGAATTGAAACGCAGCCTTTTTTTCTCACCTTGTAAATCAACATTCCCAGCCACAATCCTATTTTACCTGATATGGTACTTCAATAATAATAATATTGGGGCGGTTGAGCAACACCTTCCGGAGTGTTTCTGATGTACGCATGTGCAGCATTTTTGTCCAGCCAACCTGCGGCACAAATTGAGGCACAACAAGGGTGATGATTTCGCCCGGCGAACTGACGGCTTCAAGCTTGTCCAGGTATTCCATCAACGGCTCGATCAACAAGCGATAAGGTGAGTTGAGAACAACCAGCCGTATCCCGTCACCCCACTTGTTCCATTTGGCCTTGATTTTTTCAGATTCATCGGGATCAATCGATACGTGGACAGCCGTAATATCTTTTGAAAGCGTGCGGGCAAAACGTAGCGCAGAAAGAGTACCCTGGTGCACCCCGCTGATCAGGATAATTACCCTGTTGCGGGTGACTGTAGCCACAAGCTGGCGGTTATTTTCCAGTGAAAGCTGGCTTGCAAGGCGTTCGTAGTGCCGGTGGATGGAGGAAAAGGCCATAACCAGCAGAGGGACCAGAATAACAATCAACCATGCACCATCCTTGAACTTGATCAGTGCAAAGGAGAACATGACGACAAGCGTGGTTAATGCTCCAATACTATTCAGTACCATTTTAAATTTCCAGCGCCGGTCATAACTTAAAATCGATCCCCGCTCACGGATGGCTTCATCAGGCTTCAAATGTCCCGATTTCCACCAGCGGTGAGCCATGCCGGTTTGAGAGAGAGTAAAAGAGAGAAAGACACCGATTGCATATAACGGGATCAAGCGGGTGACACTGGCTTGAAAGATGATGACCAGCAGGCTGGAAATTCCCGCCAACGCAGCAATCCCATACGAGTACACCAGGCGGCTTCCCCGATACGTAAACTGGCGCGGCAAAAAACCGTCCGTGGCTGCAATGGCACCCAGGCGGGGAAAATCTGCAAAAGCAGTGTTGGCTGCCATGACCAGGATCACGGTCGTTGCAGTGAGCATGAGAACGTACATTACTCCCCGCCCGTCAAACACCGTGCGGGCAATCTGTGAAAACACTGTTTCATTTTCTGAAGGCAACGCCCCGACCAACAGTGAAAGAGAAGCTACACCCAGAAGAAAAATTCCCAGGATCACTGCCATCCATATAAGTGTTTGGCCGGCATTTTTACTGCGCGGTTCTTTAAAAGCAGTTACCCCATTGGATATGGCTTCCACACCGGTAACCGCCGAGGTACCACTGGCGAACGCCTTCAACAACAGGAAAAATGTGATCGGCTGTACAACCGACGGGACCATATCCTGCGGCGGGGCACTCACCGTGCCCAGCGTGCCCGTCAGATAACGAATAAAGCCAACAACGATGGTCACGATCATCATCAATATGAAATAGTAGGTTGGAATTGAGAAAGCACGTCCCGATTCTTTTACTCCTCGCAGATTCATGATCATGATCAGCCCGATCAACAAAACTGCTATCAACGCCCGGTAAGGATACAAATCCGGGGAAATCGATGTTATCTGTGCCACACCTGAAGAAATTGAAACCGAAACTGTCAGTATATAGTCAATGAGTAATGCCGCTGCGGCAATCTCGGCAGGCAATTCACCCAGATTGTCGCGGGCAACGATGTACGCGCCGCCTCCCCCGGTGTAAGCGTGGATGGTCTGTTCATAGGAAAGGGTAAGGATGGTCAGTAGAGCGATAATACCGAGGGTAAGCGGTGTGGCATACCCAAAACTGGCCGTGCCGGCAGCCGCCAGAATGACCAGCATTTCCTGGGTGGAATAAGCTGATGAAGACAGTGCATCCGATGCAAAAACCGCCAAACCAATAGTTTTCCCTATTGTCTGGTGCGGAGCGTCGGCAGTTGCCAGCGGTCTGCCGATCAGAAAATGCTGCCAGGAATGAGAGATTTTCTGAGATAAGTTCAATGAATTTTGAGCCATATATGTTTACCAATCAAATCAATGTATAAAAGGATTTTTAACAGCACGCAAGTATAATTTCATGCCTGTCCAACGAAGTCAAAATCGTGGCAATAATAGTGGGAAATGTATCAAGGATGTGTCAATATGCGGCGATTTCGCGGCGATTCCGCGACGCTCCCGTTATGATCTCGTAAACAATTTCGCGCTGGCAGCCGGTACCAATGAGAAAAATGCTATTAATAGTTATAATGGTCCGAACCAGGGAAACACGATGCTTCGGAATTTGATGTTTAAACTTTCTTCTGATGGCAGCATTTCGGAGACGATCCTCAAGAATATGCGCTGGCTGTTATACGACGGCCTGTTTGCTGCATCCTCTCTGGCTATCATCAACACCTTCTATACGCTGTATCTCGAATCACTGGGGGCCACCAATACCCAAATCGGATTGATGTCTTCACTCACCAATCTGATGCTGCTGATGACCATGCTGCCGGGAGCCTGGTTAAGTGAAAAAATCGGCAGCCGAAAAAAAGCCGTCCTGCTCAGCTCAGGTGGTATCAGCCGTTTCTTTCTGCTGGTCAGCGTTTTCCTGCCCTACTGGTTCAGCGGGCAGACGGCTGTCCTGCCGGTCATTGCCGCCCGTCTGATGGTCGATAACTTTAATGTCCTCGGCGTTCCAGCCTGGACGTCTCTGGCTGCAGATATTGTTCCCATGCAGCACCGCGGCAGATTCTTTGCAACCCGCAACCTGATTATGAACCTCAGCACAATGGTCACTACACTGGCTATTGGGCGCTTAATTACCTCAGTGGGAAAACCCGGTGGTTTCCAACTGGCGATGGCAATTTCATTCGGGATGGGAGTGATTGCCACGCTGGTTTACTCGCGTATCAAGGAACCAGCCGCTGAAAAAGCTGCCATCCCCCAAAGCTACTCACCGAAGTCTTTACTGGCAACCCTCAGGGGCGATACCAATCTGCGGCATTATTCCATCTTTCTGTTCATGTGGAACGGAACCATCAGCCTGGCCGGCCCATTCTTTGCGATTTACCTGGTCCGGGAACTGAAGGCGACGACGGAGATAGTGGGAACTCTCACCATGCTCGCCACACTCGCAGGCATGCCGGCCACTTATTTCTTTGGCAAACTGGTTGACCGGTGGGGCGGTTGGAAAACCCAGCTTTTAACCGGTTTTCTGATTCCTTTTTTGCCCTGGTTGTGGATGCTGGCCGGAACACCCTGGGGTACCGCGCCGGCTTACCTGTACGACGGTATTGTCTGGGCAGGTTATACCCTGGCATCCTTCAGTTTCATGTTGACGCTTACCTCACCGGCCAAGCTGACGCTTTACAACTCCATCGCCCAGGTGATGGTGGCCCTGGGCGCGACGATTGGAGCCTCCCTGGGTGGAATCATGATTTCTGCATGGGGTTTCAAGGCAGTCTTTGCCATTTCAGGCGCCGGCAGACTGCTCGCGATGCTTTTCTTTTGGCGTTTTGTCAAACCTGCTGACAGGGCTGCTGCCGAACCGGAATTATCACCGCAACCTGGTTCGTAAGCTCGCCTCTTACGGATAACAAAACTCGTCGATCAGCAAACCGCCGGCATCATACAGGGTTGCACAATCGCCGCCGTTATTCCAGACAGCCGAATCGCGGATACCAAAACTCAAACCACAGGTTTCGGGGTGATCTTCAGCAGTGTAAACCCGGCAAGTTTCACCTGCCGCCAGGGTGATTGCCGGAAAGACAAAACGATGTTTACCCTGGTCTTTGATGTACCATCCGCTTACATCCACCGCCCGGCTGCCGGTGTTTTGGATCTCCACATACTCGTCCGGCTCATTGTCGCCTGCGTTCCCGTTATAGTTCAGGTTGGTGATCTGCACCGCCAGTGCTTCATCATTCCCTTCCGGGGATGCCCAGATACCCGCACCGGCTGTCATGGCCAATTTTTCAGCTTCCGTAAAGGTTTCACTGCACGCCGTATCGGGGGAGTAGTCCCTCTGGCGGGCATAACCGTGAGTGAGAATCTCATAATTGACAAAAGAGGTTTTCGTAAAGACATACCGCAGCAATCGGCCATAAACATCTGTTTCGGATACATCCCGGATCAGATAAAGCTCCTGCCCGCTGACCAGGCTCGAATTGAAATCTTCAGCCTCTTTACCCTGGCCTTCGTCATATTCCGGCGCATCGATGCCGATATACCGCACCCGGTAGGTGCTGCCATCCATTCTGACATCGATGGTATCACCGTCGATGACCTCTATAAATTGGGCTGCCTGATAGCCATTCGTCACGGAAACACAGCCAAATTGAGATATCGTTTGCATCGCTGTCGTAGAGTTGTCCCCAACCGGGCTGATGTTTTGCGTTTGTGATGCAGTCGTGCTGCCGGCAATGGACTCTGCCTCCATAATGTTCACACATCCGGAACCGAGAAAAAGAAAAATTGTTGTGGATAAAAGAATGGAATAAAGTCTGTTCATCAATGTTCTCTTCATCATCAGGCTCATTATATCCGCTTGTTAATCTTGAGGGTTACACATGACTATTGACAATATTGATATATGTATGTACAATTAGTACAATAATACAATTATTACAATGAATACAATGAGACACTGCAAAGGATGAGCAACATGAGAGGAAACCTGCACATAGAGATTGATTTTCGTTCAGGGGTTCCCATTTATTTACAAATTATGGATCAGATAAAACATTTGATTGCAACCAATGAGCTCAAACCCGGAGACCAGCTACCCACTGTTCGCCAGTTGGCTGCCGATCTGCGGGTCAACTTTAATACCGTGGCGCGTTCGTACAAACTTCTTGATGAAGCCGGTGCCATATCCACCCAGCACGGACGGGGTACTTACATCCTCGAACCTCGTTCACAGGAAAGTGACACCCGCCTGCGACTGGATGACTTGCTGCGTTTGACCCGCCAGTACCTGCACGATGCCCACCGGCTGGGTTTCAAACCGGAAGATGTCAGGGAGATCCTGGAAACTAATCTGCAATACTGGCAAAATAACGATAACCCTTTACAAATCGAGGAAGAAAGAAACTTGGAGGAATAAATGACAATTACACCCTTACCCCTTTTAAGCCGATCCTCAGGAAAGGCCGGAATGCGTCTCAATTCAATTGCCGCTACCGGGTTTATCATCCTGCTGGCAGCAGGTGCCCTGTTTACCTATCTGCTGATCCAGGGTGGAGCACAGCTTGTGTGGATTATCGTGGCCGCACTGGTTTTCACTCTGCTGGCATCTTACGTACTTTTTGCGGTCAAACTGGCCAACCAGTGGGAAAAAGCAGTCGTTTTACGTTTCGGCAACTTGCGTGGTCTTTATGGCCCGGGTGTCTTCTGGGTTGTGCCGGTGGTTGACAGGGTCGTTGAATGGATTGACAGCCGCGTCATGGTCTCCCCGTTCAATGCGGAAAAAACACTCACCAAGGATACCGTCCCGGTGGATGTGGATGCCGTCCTGTTCTGGATGGTCTGGGATGCCGAAAAAGCCGCTCTGGAAGTGGAAAACTATCGTTCAGCCATCTCCTGGGCTGCTCAAACCGCCCTGCGTGAGGTGATCGGCAGCTTGAGCCTGGCGGATATTCTGGTTGGCCGGGCTACCATGGATGCAGACCTGCAGCGGATCATCGATGAGCGTACCACCCCCTGGGGCATTACCGTCCAATCGGTGGAGATCCGTGATGTGGTCATCCCCAAAGATCTGGAAGACACCATGTCACGCCAGGCACAGGCTGAGCGGGAACGGCAGGCGCGTGTCATTTTGGGCGAATCGGAAAAACAAATTGCCCAATCATTTTCCGAAGCTTCGGAATCCTACAAGAATAACCCGGTGGCACTGCACCTGCGTGCCATGAACATGCTCTTCGAAGGCCTGAAGGAAAAAGGCGCCCTGGTCATCGTCCCGTCCAGCGCAGTGGACACCATGAACCTGGGCGGCTTGAGTGGTACGGTCGCGCTGGCTCAACAAGCTGAAAGTATGATGAAAGAGTAGACTGGAAAGGTGACTTATGGATAAATGGGAATACCTGTCCTTTCGGGTGCCGGCTGATATGAAGCGTGTCAAAATTGAAAAACAGAAATTTCCCGTCCCGGAATATCTGAATTACCTTGGTGAGCAGGGTTGGGAACTGGTCAGCTCTGTCGCACACCCCTGGGGAGGATTTGAGTTATTCTTCAAGAAAAGCAAAAACCGCTAGGTTCATTCAAGTTTTCTAGAAAACTTGAATGAACAGCACGCTCTTTGCGTTGTCAAATACTTATAGGAGGTGATGAAAAAGTGTCCAAAGTTTTGGGTCCACTACACCCCATCCCTTTATCCCCGCCCAACAGAGGCGGGGAATTTTATCTTTGTTGGATTTTTCAGCCGTCTTACGGCTAAAAAATCCAACAAAATAGTTTTCTTCCCTTCCAGCGGGAAGGGGGACGGGGGGTTGGGTAATATCCGTGAAATCGGTAAAAACCTCGTTTCACTCTTTTTTACATTACCATTACTTAGGTGAGATGACTTTTTCATGCAACTGGCAAAACAGTACCCATCCCCAGGGCATCCATCAACGGGGAATTTTGGACGGCCATTGATGCGTAGATCAAAAGAACCGCTATACTGTTGGTGGTGGCGTGAATGGCAATTGGCAGCCAGAGCGAATTGCTGCGCTCATAAGCGATGGCAATGACAACAGCCATGATAAAACTGGAGACCATCACTCCGGCCGAATCGAAATGCGCCAATGCAAAAATGGCGGAACTCAACAGAACCCGCGGCCAAAATTTAAGAGAGGGTCGAAAAAGACGATGCAGCATGCCCCTGAAATACAGTTCCTCTGATATGGGCACAATGATCCCCACACCCACCAGCCTCACTCCAAAATCAAGCCAGTTAAAACTTGCGCCGGCACCAAACAGCAGATCCGCCCTGTTTTGCAGGCTTTGCAGCCCGCCTTCCACCAGGTAGCTGACCAGCAATCCCACCAACCCGCGCAAAGGCATCAATGCCAGTGATACCCCCAGGGCAATCCACAGCCATTTCCAGTTCCAACGGATGGGGAAAATACCGATCTCGTCCCAGGTTGTCACCTTGCGCAGCACACCCAGATACCACGCACTGCCGCCGAGAAATGCCGTATTACAGAAGACAATCAACAGGATTGGCCACTGCCCAAAATCAAGTCCGAGCGCACCCACCCCTGCCGAAGCAAGTGTAAAGACGCCCAAACCGCCAACAATGTACAACAGCAGTTCAGACCACGGGAACGGTTTCTGTACAAGCGCTTCATTTTCAGGTTCAATTTTTTGCATAATTCAATTCTTAATGCCTGTGTAACGTAAATGACACCGGAACAACGTCTCCAAAATCTGCATTAATTCACTTTCGCGAGATTTGGAGTTGGGGGCAAACACCGGTGCCAGTCGGTGACCAGTTGATAAGCATGGGCTGTCCGTAAAAGCAGATCCTCGCGAAAATGCGGCCCCATCAACTGCAACCCCACCGGCAGCCCTTGCCGGTCAAAGCCGGCCGGAAACGCCAGAGCCGGTACGCCCGCCAGGTTGGCCGGCAGTGTGAAAACGTCCTCCAGATACATGGCAAGCGGGTCATCGCTATGCTGACCGAATTTGAAAGCGGTGCTGGGGGCCACCGGGGCGGCGATTACATCCACCTGCTCAAATGCCCGGTCGAAATCTGTCTTGATCAACGTACGCACCTTCTGCGCCTGGCCATAGTAAGCATCATAATATCCGGCGGAGAGTGCATAGGTACCCAGCATGATGCGCCGTTTGACCTCGGCACCAAAGCCCAATCCGCGTGTCTTTTCGAACATCGCCAGCAAGGTATCTCCCGGAATCCGGCCGCCCTCGCGCAGACCGTAGCGCACACCATCGTAGCGGGCCAGATTGGCGGATGCCTCCGCCGGGGCGATCAGGTAATAGACCGGCAAGGCATAGGATGTGTGTGGCAAGCTGATCTCGACAATCTGTGCGCCCAGCCCTTCCAGCACAGAAATGGCCGAACGCACCGCCTTCTCAACATCCGGGCTGATCCCGGCGATAAAATATTCATGTGGAACCCCCACCCGCAGCCCGGCAAGGCTCTTTACGCCATCCATTGAGCAGTCCGGTACGGGAACATCCTGGCTGGTGGCATCCAGGGGATCCACACCCGCCATTTGCGCAAAGATCAAGGACACGTCCTCAACGCTACGGGCCAAAACGCCCACTGAATCCAGTGAGGAGCCGAAGGCCACCAGGCCGTAGCGCGATACCCGCCCGTAAGTGGGTTTGAGACCGGTGACGCCGCAGAAGGCAGCCGGTTGGCGGACGCTGCCTCCAGTATCGGTACCGATGGCTGCCGGTGTAAGATATGCAGCAACGGCCGCTGCGCTACCGCCGCTGGAACCGCCCGGCACCCGCTCGAGATTCCACGGGTTACGGGTGACCTGATAAGCCGAGTTTTCGGTGGAGGAACCCATGGCAAACTCGTCGGTGTTGGTCTTTCCCAGCGGCACCATCCCCGCATCCAGCAACCGCTGAACACAGGTGGCGGTAAACGGCGCGATGAATTGATCCAGAATCCGTGACCCGCAGGTAAGCCGGACGTCTTTCAGGCAAAGCAAGTCCTTGACCGCCAGCGGAATACCCAACAAGGGAGGAGGCGGCGTTTGCGGGTCTTTTCGCCAGTCCATCCACCGCCGGTCGGCGGCTGCCGCCGTTTTCATAGCCAGCTCGGGTGTAAGGGTAAGAAATGCCCTGTAACTGGAATCCAAATCCTGGATGCGTTCCAGGCAGGCGCGCGTCAACTCATGGCTGCTTACCTCTCCGGTACGCAATGCAGCCAGCATGGCCGCTGCGCCAAGGTCAGTCAGGCTGCTCACAAGTCCTCCATCACCGGCGGGGTGCGAAACTGTCCATCCTGTACAAGGGGGGCGTTCTTCAACAGTTCCTCACGCGCCAATGGCTGTCCTGATTCATCCGGTCGAAGTACAGATCGGAGGGGCAACACTGTGGCGGTGGGTGGGATATGGCGGGTGTCCAGTTCGCCCAGGCGGGCGGCATAATCCAGGATATCGGATAGCTGGCGCTGGAAGCGGATGATCTCGTCTTCTGTCAATTCAAGGCGCGCCAGTCTGGCAATATGTTCTACTTCATTTCGGCTGATAGGCATGCAGAAATTATATCGTAATGGTACGGCTCTTTATCATTTTTTGGGAGGGAAAATTTTCTTATGTGGGTCTTAAATCCGCAAAAATGAATGAAAACGGTGGGTGGGAGTGTATTTGCTTGAAAGATGCATCTTTGTCCACCCCTCCACCCACCGAAAAAATACCAGTCCGGCAACCCGGCCAATGATAAATCGGTCTTCAGTTTATTCGGTCCCTATAATGATCAGTCTCATTGAACTGTAAACTCGATTGTCTTATTCAATTCATCGTTCAGATAAATCTCCACCTTGTAAGTCCCTGTCGGCCAGGGGCCATTATTGGTCAGTGAAAATGGGATGGCACCGTCGCCAGTGGTGACCGAATACTCATCAATTAACAGGTTGGGTTCCGTATCGGTCACCTCGACGGCATACCAAACCGCCTTTACACTGGTGTCATCCGGCGCATTGGCAACCTGCACAATACAATAAAAAGGTTCGTCCTGCCCGAATACCTCGGTGCGGTTCGTACCCTCCTCATCACTGGCCAGATAGGCTTCCTTGATATTTGCGGTGCTCGCGCTAAACTCACAGGCCAGACTGACCGCCGACAAAACCAGAAAAACGATAAGAATACGTAACTTGACTTTTGTCATTTGTGCCCTCCTCGAATAAATTAAATCACCGTCAATGGATTCACTATATGTTACCTTATTAATAAACAGCCAGGACTTTTCAAAAATGTAATCAGAAAACGTCTTGCATCAATTTTTCCCACTCAAACGGGAAGAAACTTGAGTATGGGTGCAATCGGTACATATCCAAACAGATAAGACCGACGTTTGATATGCACATATCCACCCACCGTGTCATCCTGATAGGTCGAACGACCCGGAAGGATCCGCCCAAGAGCCCGTCTTCGCATCATTCTTTATCTGCACCGATACGCCCACAACCTGTTCCATATCGAGTTAATTGTGATGCAGGCTCTTGGGCGGACGCTTCACTGCGTTTCAGCGTGACAACGGGGATGGTTTCGCCAGGATGATCTCATCCAAAACACCACGCTCACCTTGTTCTTACAGATCCAATTTCAAGTTTCTTTGGAGACACCCTCCAGGGAATGATTTGAACAGGATACAAATCGTTGTTCTAATGGCTGATTTGTACCATCACCTCACCGGCAAATGAAACCCAGCCGCTGTTTTCGCTTTCGCCTGTAAAACGGCCACTGCCCAGCAAAAAAAGATACCGGATGCGTTCGTCCCCTGCCGGGAGGCCAACCCCATGCCAGACTCCTGTGTCCACCATAACACCCTGCCCGGGTTGGATCACAAAGGCCTTGAGGGTCCGTTCATCGGGCACACCCGGGGTATCCGGCCGTGAAAACGCAACCGTCTGCACCACGGCCCTCTCCAGAGCAAAGACACATTCCGGGCGTTCCAGATGCCGTTCCATTTCGCTCACCACCAGCGGCCTTTTCTCGCCCTGAACCATGCCGGCCTGCCAGTGGATGCCAGACTCCAGCTCGGCCAGCGGAACCCAGCACCGCCAGCCGTCCCCCTGAAAATCAGGCGTTTGGCCTGGCAAAGGAGCGATCATGCACCCGTACGGTCGAAAAGCCAGCGGATCAAGGGGCTGAGTAGAGACCTTGAATATCTTCGGCATGGATTAATCTCCAGTTTCCGTTCTTACATGAAAAACTCAGGGATTTCCACCTTGTCCGGTGGAACCATGTGGTTCAGTACGTGGTCAATCTCTTCATGCAGCGACTCGCCAAAATAGGCGCCGGTCAGGGCCATCCCCATCGATCCCAGCGTATCCGGGTCACCGCCGATTTCAATGCCGCGCACCACCACATAGCGCAGCGCATCCTTTGGGTCACGGTGCATGGCTTCCGCAGCAATCTGCATGGCAGCCGAGACGACAAAGCGGGTGGTGATGCCTTCACCGCGCCAATCGCGGATGTTGTAGCGCGGGTCGTTGTGTTGATGGGCATCCTTCAGCCATTTCACCATCTGGCCGTGTTCAACGCCGGTAATGTTCCAGGATTCCATGATCTCGACAGCCTTCTGTTCACCCAGATTGGCGGCTTCCAGGGCGGCATCCCACATTTCGGGAATAGACCCGCCTGATTTGATCGTGCGAACCGCTTCGTACAAGGCAAACCCGCCTGCCAGTGACTCGGGGTACAAATGCGTCATACCTACCAGGGCCAGGTGCTGCTGCGGCGTCCCGCCCCCATAGGCCAGCGAAGCCGAGCGCATGGCTCCCCCGCAGTTGGTGTGATGGGTGATCACCTTGAGATAGTTGTCTTCCTTTTGATTGGCAAACAACTGCGGATAATCCGGGCTGTAGCGCACCGGCTCGCGCAGATAATCGTCCTTGATGTAGTCATAAAACTTCCAGCACAGGTTCTGCCAGCCAAATACCGAGGGCTCCGCTGGAACCTGGTTACGGACAATCCAGCAGGCCATATTTTCAACCAGATCGTCGCTGTGTTCCTTGTTGACAATTTTCAGGATTTGCTCGAAGGGCAACTGGTTTCCGGGCACATAATGGGTGCCGGATGAACAGGCAAAATCGCCAAACCAGGTGAAGCGTAAAAACCGGAAAGGCGTTTCCGGGGGACATTCCTTGTATAAATCAGATAAAAAATCACTCATGATAAATCACTCCTCCAATATGAAACAGGATTCTGCGTCCCAGGCGGCGTACACCTGTTCGCCAAGGGCAAAATCAGGTTTGCTGCGTTCATTCTGGTCGAAAACGGTAATCCGTTCGACGGTGAGCTGCTCACCAGCAGACTGGTGACCGTATTCCGGCTGCAGCAGGTAAGTTGTGCTGGTTCCCATATACACCAGGTGAACCACGCGGGCCGGGATGCAATTCGGAAAGTCAGGTTTCTCCTGAAAAAGACGGATCTTTTCCGGGCGGACGACCAAAACCACTTTCTTCTGTGGAGAGATCGTCTTTCCACAGCCGGCTGCCAGCAACAGATCAGGGGAAATTTTCACTTTGGCCAGGCCATTCTCACAGCCCAGCAGCTCACCTTCGAAGAAATTGGAGCTGCCCAAAAAGTTGGAGACAAAGCGGGTATGCGGACGCTCATAGACCTCGCTGGGGGGACCAATCTGAATAATCTTTCCGCTCCTCATCACAGCTATCCGGTCGGCCAGCGTCATGGCTTCTTCCTGGTCATGCGTGACAAAAAAGGTGGTGATGCCCAATTTGCGCTGCAAATCACGCAGCTCCACCTGCATGTAGGATCGAAGCTGCTTGTCGAGTGCAGCCAGCGGCTCATCCAGTAAAAGTACATGCGGCTGGGTAATCAATGCCCTGGCCAGCGCCACACGCTGCTGCTGCCCCCCTGAAAGCTGGCGTGGAAACCGGTCTTCCGTTTCCTTCAACTGCACCAATTCCAGCATTTCCTCCACACGCTTGCGGGCGATGTCTTTATCGACATGCTGGACATTGAGTCCAAAAGCGATGTTATCCGCTACAGTAAGGTGTGGAAAAAGGGCATAATTCTGAAAAACCATTCCCACGTTTCGTTTTTCCGGTGGAACATTCTCGATCTGATTTCCATTCACGAGGATGGAACCGGAATCCGGGCGGATAAACCCGGCGATCAAACGCAGCATGGTTGTCTTGCCGCAGCCACTGGGCCCCAACAACGAAAAAAACTCACCCTTCTCGATTACCAGGTCAACGTCATCCACTGCTGCGATAGCGCCGTAATGTTTGTTCACCTTTTGAAATTCGACAAAACCCATGAATGATCCCTCAAAACTGTTTACGTAAACTCAATCCGCCGGCTTGCAAGCAGGATCAGCACAGCAGAAAAAACGAAAATGATGCTCGAAATAGCATTGATCTCGGGTGTAAACCCCTTGCGGATCGCGGAATAGATCTCCACCGGCAGGGTGGATACACCGGGCGGAGCCAGAAAATGAGAAATAATGAAATTGTCAAAGGAAATGGTGAATGTGAACATCAAGGCTCCGATCACGCCGGGCAGGATGATCGGCAAAGTCACCTTCAGAAAAGTCTGCAGCGGGTTGGCACCCAGGCTTCTGGCTGCATCTTCCAGATCGGGGTCGCTGCCCTGCAAACGGGCACTCATCAACAAAATGACGTATGGCAGCGAGACACCTACATGACCCAAATACATGGCAAACAAACCGCGCGGAATACCGAGCCAGAAGAACATCAGCAGGAGCGCAATGGCGATTATCAGCCACGGTATGGTAATGGGCGGTACCAACAGTGCCTGAAGCAGGTTTTTTCCCCGGAAGGTGAAGCGCGACAATGCCCAGGCCGAAAGTGTGCCCAGGACGGTGGAGGTCACCGAAACGGCCAAAGCCAGCAGCACGCTGTTCAATCCTGCCTGCAACAGGCGTTCATTTTTCATCAATTTGGCATACCACACCAGGTCAAACTGTATCGGCAGCGTGTAAAGGGGTGACTTGTTGAAACCCATCAGGATCATTATCAGCAGCGGGCCATACAGAAAGAACAAAACCAACAGAACATAGAAACCGGCCAAAATGTGTCTGGTTTTCATTTGCTGCCCAGCATTCTTTTTCGTTGTGCCACCAGACCCGAAAGCCCCATCAGCACCAGCACCATCAGCAACAAGATGAAGGCAATGGCTGCCCCAAATGGCCAGTTGAAAAGTTGAACAAACTGGTCTTCGATGACGGTGCCGATCATGGTTCCTTCCTTGCCGCCCAGGATGCGCGGCTCCACAAAGGAACCCATCACCGGGATGAAGGTCATGATCACACCCGCCAGTACTCCCGGCAGACTGAGCGGCAGGGTCACCCGCAGAAAGGTTTGCCAGCGTCTGGCACCCAGGCTGGCAGCAGCCTCCAGCAGGCTGTCATCCAGCTTATCCAAAGCAACATAGATGGTCAGCACCATGTACGGCAGGTATCCATGCACCAGCCCAATAAGCACCGCCGGATAACTGTAAAGGATGGACAGATCACCCGAAATCAGCCCGATCGACCGCAAAAAAGTATCCAGCACACCGTTATCGCGCAGAACGATGGCCCACGAATAGAGGCGCACCAGTGTGTTGCTCCACAGCGGAACGATCACCAGCATGAACAGTGCTGTTTTCCATTTGCCCGGCATTATTTTGGCGATGATATAGGCCATCGGGTAGGCGATCAGCAGGCAGGCCAGTGTGGTATACAGCGCTGTCAGCAGCGATTTGCGCGTCAGCACCCAGTAAAAACTTTTTGAAAAATACGTCTGGTAATTTTCGAGTGTCCAGTAAACACTACCTGCCCGTTCCCCTAACGGCACATCGCTTAGAAAGCTGAAGACCAGCATAATCAACATCGGAGCGAATACAGCAACCAGCATCCATCCATAGGATGGTGCCAGCAGCAGTATACGGGACAGGTTTTGTTTCAGAAATTTCATGTTTGACCACGCGTTTTGATCAAATAATCCTTTGTTACCCGAACATGCCTCGATGAAGTAATCATGATCCTGCTTTCATCTATCAAGTTTTTGAGCCGGTTTCGGCTCAAAAACTTGATAGATGAATATTTTCTTCCCCTTCCCAAATTGGGAAGGGGGCCGGGGGGGATGGGCTTATAAGAAACCTATTGCCGGGATTTCACCTCTTCCCACATCTGGTTCCACTCCTGGCGCGCATCCTCCGGAACGGTCTCCATCCAGACCAGACGTGCAACAACCTCGGGGTTCCCCATCACATCGCGATTGAATGCTCCTTCAGGCAGTTGATCCAACGTGGTTTGTGATGTAGGAGCAGGAGCGCCTACTTCGGTATCCCATTTGACGTAGAAATTCGCGCTGAGCATGTAATCGATGAATTTATAAGCCGCTTCACGGTTGGGCGCATCCTTGACGATCGACCAGGTATCGATCCAGCCAATGCCGCCTTCCTTCGGGATCACAAACTCCATCGGCAGATCCATGGCATTTTTTGCCCGTGCTGCCGACCCGCTCCAGAAAATCCCCAGATCGATATCCCCATTGGCCCATAAGCGGTCAAACTCGTCTTCAGATGTCCACAAGGTGCGCACATTGGGCATCAGTTCGAGCATCTTTGACTTGACTGCTTCAAGATCATCGGGGGTGTAAGGGGTTGTATCACCCATTGCAATTCCAACCAGGGCGGTGGAATCCTCGTACGAATCCCACCAGCCAATCTTGCCGGCATACTGCGGATCCCAGAAGACATTCATGCTGTCCAGCCCGTCGGGGTAGACTTCGGGGTTGTATACCATGGCAGTGGCACCCCACGTCCAGGGAACACCGTACACATCATCACCCTGGCGGATGGTTTCGAGTGTCTTGAAGCGGTCCATCAGGGAATCCCAATTCTCCAGTTTGGATGTGTCAATTGGCTCCAGCAGGCCTTCATCCATCGCAATTTTTAGATAGGCAATATTGGGCAGCACCACGTCATATACACCCGGTGAAGTGCGAATCTTGGTCAGCATTTCTTCTTCCGAGGTGATGTAATCATGTTCCACTTTTACACCGTATATCTCCTCGAATTGAGCAATCGCCCATGCTTCATCGGATCCGTAACCCTGCCAGTTCAGCACACGGATCACATCTCCCATCTGTTCTTCCGGCTCCTGGGTGACAGCAGGCTGTTCACTACCGACAGGCGTCCCTTCTTCCTGTGCGGTTTGACAGCCAGCCAGAAACGAGGAGAGAACAAGGATCAATGAAGCAAAAATAACCATTGTCTTCTTCATAAAACATCCTCCCATATTTATTGTGCAGTCAATCTCAATCGAAAAAATGGATGCAGTTCTGGTGCCTCATCCAGGCCGGATGGGAACGGACTGCTCCGTTGGTACGGGGTATCTCTGTAAAAAGAATTCCCGGCGGTATTCCAGACTGCAATTTGCAGTTGATTATACGCCGGTTTAAGTGCATTATCAGGCAATAAAAGGTGATATGGATGCCAGCCGCATGCTCCCACCCAGACCTGATTGAGATAGACGGAAAGCGCAGTATGAACAGCCGGGCATTGTAATTCCCAACCATAATTCAAGGCATCCTGATCCAGATGAAAACTGACGCTGTAATATCCTGAACCGGAATAAAAAGGATGATCCTTCTCCCACCCCCGCTGCATGTCAGCGGGTTTTTCCTTGTATTCATGCGGGACTCGCAGTGCCCAGCCTTCGCGGAGCACAATTGGTTGGGGCAAATGCGGGATATCCAAGTCAATCTGCCATTGGTCTCGCCCCAGTCTGTGGATTTCCTTTATAAAGGAAGCAGCGCTGGTTCGCGGCGGTTCCGGTGAACGAACCAGCAATCGCAGCGGCCCTTTTTGATTGCACATCAGCGTGATTTGCAAACGGTTGTTTTCATCCAGGCCGGCAGTTTCGACTATGGCGTTTCCATCCAACCGGCAGAGATGTGGAAGCTCCGTCCCGGCTTCCCGAACATCCTCCCTCGCTTCCCGTTTGAATCTGAAACAGGCCGGTTCATGCGGTTTGAGCCGCAAGTCCGTTTGCAAGCCCCCATCCGTGTGCTCAAAATATGTCCATTTCTGCAATTCGCCCCTGGCCGGAACCCAGCGCTCCGGCAGAAGGTTGACCCCTTCGGACTGAGGGACAATCAATCTCACGTGCCGTTCTTCATCCGCATCGTTGAACAGGGCTATGGCGGGACCGCTCTCGGTATTCCCCTGCCGGGTCACCAGGGTCATAGACAATCCATCCAACGGTTGTACAGTGATCCCATCCTGCAGGGTGGCCATCCATGCCGGCAGGCTCTCATCGCCCTTCGCGTACCCCTCTTCCCGGCTGCCGGCAAAGTAAATCGTGCGCGGACTGCTCTCCATCCATTCTCGAAACTGCTGTTCCAATGCAGGATCCAACCCTTTTTCCTGTGTGGCCAAGGGGAGCTTCCCGCTGGCTGCCAGCCAGCCGCCGTTTTCCACAAATCTTTCCACTTCGCAGGAAAACTGCTCATTGCGTACCACACTCACCCCCGGCAGGATCAGCAGACGATAACCTTTCTGCGCCAGCTCCGCAGCATTCACCTGTCCCTCGTCGATGATGTCATATTCAAAGCCATGTTCGGAAAGCCAGCGGTTCCAGAATGCACTTTCTGCATTGAATGAACCGGAAGGGCCATCGTGCCAGAAAGAGCGCAGCGGGTAGAGCAGCGCAATACAAGGTTGAGGTTGAACCTCCTCCAAAAAGAAATTCAGTCCTGCCAGTTCTTCTGCAAACCGGGGATGGAAGTGAAACCAGGGTTCGAAGTTGATGCCGGGCGGGAAGTCAAAGCGCGGGTTTCGCATGGGTTCTGCATCGTACCCGCTGCCGGAAGTCTGGTAAAAAGCATGAAACAAAAACGTACTGGCTCCGGATAACAAGTGCCGGATGGCCTGGCTGCGCAGCTCTGCCAGGGTCAGATGCCACTGCCCGGCGGGTGCCGGATAATCCCTTCCGACCGGCACACTGTACTGCTCGACCATGCAGCCTTTCCGCCCATGCGCCCGTGCCATCGAAGCGCCAAAACGGGCGCTGATCTGCGGGTGATAGTTACAGGCATCCACACTGGAAATATCTTTAATCTCATCGATGGCAAAATAATCGGCTCCCAGGTTGACCCGCACATCGATGCCCTGCAAACCATCGGCAAAGCCCCAACCGCCTACAAACCCGAGCAGTTCATGGCCGGCGAATTTCAGCCCATGCCCACGCGCCCATTCTGCCAGCGGGGCAAGAAACCGGCTGCGGGCCAGATCGCCGTAGGTTTCGAAAAAATCACAGCGCAGGCGCGGTGTATCAGCATTTTCTTCCTGCACCAGTGAAAGAAGCGCCTGCCCCAGGTCGTATCCGTGTTTCTCCCTGAAAATTTGCACCAGGCTTTCATCAAACATGAGACTGTTTAACGGATTGCCGAAATGCTCCTTCCAGGTATAAAAACCGGTGTACGGCTGGTCGATGAACAGAAATGCCAGAGGGCTTCCAAAATAATCGCCCACGGCCCGGCGATATGGCTCATAACCCACCTCGATGAAACGGTCAGCAGCATCAGGGTGCAGAAGATTCACCAGTCGCGCGGTGATGCACCTTGCGCTGATGAAAACAATGATGCGGGCACCACTTTCAACCAGACCAACGCTATCTACCTGCACCTGGCAGCCACCCGGCCCGTTTGCGATAATCCGGCAATGAGCCGTGACGTCCACGGCAGGAGTGCCTTCAGGACAGGCATACGCCCGCACAACCTGCCAGTCTCCCCACCCGGCCTGCCCGCCCTCATAAATCCAATCCTGGAAAGCATTGCCCAGCCCATCACCCATGCAGTTATGGATGCCGGAAATGCCGCAAAACGCTACACCCCGCTCAGATTTTGCCGAGCTCCAGAACAACTGACGTTCGCGCAGCTCATCATGCCCGGCAACGGTTCTCCCACCGGCATGCCCGCTGATCCAGTTGTAATCATCATACAAACCGGCCGTCAACCCCAGCGTTTTGGCGGTTTGCATGGCGATCCGGTACGCTTCCAGATAACCCTGACCCAGGTATTCATGGATGGGAAACGCCAGCCGTGGCTGGATCAAAAACGTCCGGTATCCGGCCTGTTTGATTTCAGCCAACTGTTCTTCGATCTCCTGTGGAGATGGAATATGATGCCAGAACCAGTACACAGCCGGGTAGTGCTGCGGGAGAGGTTCCGGGATTTTTGAAAATATGGGTAAATCGGTTTCCATCGGTTAACGTCCAGAGAAGTATTTTAATTATAAGGGGTTATCTGCAGGCGCAACCCTCTTTCCTTAAACCCACAACCATTGTTATGACAAAAAATCGATCAACCACGAAACATACGAAAGACACGAAAAACAGATTATAAATTTTGTGTGTTCCGTGTGTTTCATAGGAGATTTTTGATATTCAAATTATTCAATCTCTGAATCTGAATCAATAGTATTTTTCAACACTCTCATCGTTGCTCACCTGACCTTCACGTCTGAATCGACCTATTTGGATTGAGAGGGTAAAGTGTTATAATTTAACCCATAATGGTTTAAATTTCCATATTCAACCAAAAAGGTTTAATAAATGTCGGATAAAAAGATCGCATTGATTGGGGATATTGTCGGGTCCAGGCAAATCAAAAAGCGCGCCGACTTTGACGAGCGTTTATCCGTTGCCCTGCAGGGTTTGAACCGCCAGCGCAGCGGGCTGCTCTCACCTTACACTGTCACCATCGGCGATGAGATCCAGGCGCTTTTTTCGAATGCCGGCCAATTGTTTTGTGACACCGTTACCATCCAGGCAGCCATTTACCCGCAACGGATGCGCTTCTCGATCGGCGTGGGCGAGCTGGTGACACCGGTTAATCCGCTGCATGCCATCGGTATGGACGGCCCCGCCTTCCACTTGGCGCGTGATGGCATTTCAACCCTGAAAAAGAACAACGACCTGTATATCATCCAGGGAGAAACCCCGAATCTGGTGTTGATCAACTCAAGCCTGGGATTGGTGTCACACTTCATGCACAAATGGAGCCGCACCCGTTTACAGGTGCTGGAGGATCTCATGCACGCCAAAACGGTCAAAGAGATCGCTGCCGCACATGGCATCAGCGAGCAGGCCGTCTACAAAAACATCCATGCCGGGGAACTGGACAAGGTGATCGAACTGTTCCAACAGATCGAAAACGCACTCGATTCTGCAATAGGGGGGTAAAAATGCCGTCCGTTTTCTTTTATTTCTTGAATATCATCCTGATCTCCCGCCTGGTATTTGCCTTTCGGGATAAGCCGGTATCACGCAAACGAATGATCATCATGTTGATCATTCAACTGGCCGGGCTGTTGGTGCTCCGGCCAGGTTGGGTCTTGCTGATCCTGGCAGTGCTGCTGGCCGGGATGGCCGTACTGCTCCATTTCCTTGAAAACAGGAAAGTCCGCTCTCCAAAAGATCTGGTGACAGGCCTGTATGAAACCCGGCTGGCATGTCTTGCCGTGTACATCCTGATGGGGAGCATCCTTTTTTCACGCTGGGCCGGTCTGGATTTCAACCCCGGTCTGGCCGGGTTTTTTGAAAGAATTGGAGGTTATACCCTGCTGGTGGGCAGCCCGCTTGCAAATTGGCCGCACCTGCACCTGATTTTGTTTGGAGCGCTGTTGGTCACCAATGAAGCCAATCTGATCGTCCGCCTGCTGCTGCAAGCCTTCAGGCTGGCTCCGCCGGTGGAAGAAAAACTGCCGCAGCCGGATCAACCTGTCGATGAAGGTAAAATCGCCGAAAAACAGCCGCCTGAGGTGGATGTACATGAATTCAATGCCGGGCGGGTGATCGGAATTCTGGAACGCCTGCTCATCTACTACTTTGTACTCAATGCCCAGTATTCTGCCATCGGGTTTATCCTGGCTGCCAAGAGCTTCACCCGCTTTCGCGAGCTGGAAAAACGGACATTCGCAGAGTATGTGCTGATTGGCACCTTGCTCTCGGCGCTGCTGGCCATGCTGGGTGCCGGGCTGGTACAGGCATTGATGCCCTGAATGCAATAATCTGGTAGAATAACAAACCCCTCTTTTGTCAAACACAAATCTGCAATTGGGCCCTGTTCAATAAGTGTTTGACAAAGCCAGTTACAAGTCGAAACCTGAGTTGGGAGAAAATCATGAGCTATCCTTCCAAAAACAAACTCATCAAAGGATTGGGTTTTCATCATATTTCCATTACCACCAGGAAAATGGAAGAAACATTGCACTTCTACTGTGATGTATTGGGCATGTCGATTGAAAAAGAGACCATGATTGGCAATCGACAGCTCTTCCAATTGAACATTGGTGACGGTATGCTGGTCGAAATCAGCAGCCCCACGCCCGAGTTGCTGGATGCTGCTTCAGCCCCCATCCCGCTTAACCACATCGGTTTTTCCACCGATGACCTGATTGGGACGGTGGAATGCGTGCGCAGTGCAGGATATCCAATTGCCTCGGAGCCGCATGCCATTTCTTCAGGTCCCATTCAAGCCAATATCGCATTTGTCAAAGGCCCAAACGGGGAATCGATCGAACTCATGCAGTTCGGTTGATATCCACCCCCGTCTGGGTTTTAGGACGGCCCCGACGCATTCGTTGATGATTTGCGTAAATTGTCAACGAAACCGGAAGTTCATTTCTTTCCCTGCCTGGCGACATAACCTTATTTAATGGCCATGACACGAATCTGCATAACCGCATCATCCTCATCAATCCCGGAGATAAATTCCGGCCGGATTCGGGCACGCACCTGATTAAACCGCGCCAAATCTCGTTCCAGCACATCCACTTCATAATCGGGGAGGTTGGCGGCAAAAACTTTACGATAATCTCTTAACCTGTAGCGGTTCAGGTTACTGGTGGGGTTCAGCCACTTTTTCCACGTCGCGTCAGAATAGCACAACATTTCGAATGGGTACTTAAAGTAATGGTCTCGCAAATCGATGTGGGCGATAAAAAATCCACCCGGTTTTAACGTTGACTGCAACGCACGGGTAATTCCGTCTACATCGTCCAGGTGTTCATAAACTGAAGAACTGACCACTCCATCCAATGGATGTTGCGCCAGAACCTTGGCGGTCTGGCGGATATCTCCATACAGCAAGGTCAGATATTGCTCTTTTGGGTGAACCTTGCCATTTACAACTTCAAGGTAATCGGAAAATTCAGGTAACAGGTCATCATTTCTGCGTTCATCCGGCGGAGCGAACAAATCGGTCAGGGTTACGTGAGCAGCTCCCAGGCGCAACAACTCCACCCCGATGGCAAACCGCCCGCCGTATCCAAACACCAGGATATGCTTGCCCCGCATCTGGATACCTTTTTCCAGCAAGGCGTCGCGATAGCGTAAGGCAGCCTGGTGCGGTTCGCTCGTTTCCAGACCGGGTTTGATCAAAACACCGCGGCGTAAAAGAGTACGGGTGATTTTTTCCGGCTGAAACTTGCGTATGCTTCGTAAAACGATATAAATTGTATTGATATCCACCTCGCCAAAATATCACGATAAATGGGAAACCCCGTTAAGAAGATCAATAATTAGCTTTATAAAAATTATTTCCTGAGAATAATCCACATATAGTTTTACCTTACATCTCCCCTCCATGCAACCAGAAAGCACCTGGGTTTTTTCAGTTGTGAAATCCCATACGCTTATGCTAGAATTTATACACTAATTTTGATTGTCGATTTTATCGATTGAAATATTGCCGCCGGTTCATTTTTGAATATCAGGAAATTACCACACCTTTCCTTTCAAAAAATTCACCCTGATCATACCAGGCAGCAAGGAGATGAAATGTCTTACGGAAGTACAAACAAAATCCTGCGAGTTGATCTGACTCTTCAAACCGTCGAGACAGAAACGCTGGATGACTCATTTTATCGTCAGTTTCCCGGTGGTAAAGCCCTGGCCGGTTATTACCTGCTCAAAGAAAATCCACCGCATGTCGATCCGTTCAGCCCGGACAATACGCTGGTGATTGCCAGCGGTCTCATCACTGGCGGGCCGTTGGGGGTGGCCACACGTTTCACGGTTGCTGCCCGCTCACCGCTGACAGGCGGATATGGTGAATCGGAAGCGGGCGGGTTCTGGGGCCCGGAGTTGAAATTCGCCGGGTTCGAAGCCATTATCATCAAAGGCAAGGCAGCCCGCCCGGTTTATCTGTGGATACAAGACGGGAACGCCGAAATCCGTCCGGCAGATCACCTGTGGGGGCAGGATCCAGAATTCGTGCAGGCGAAAATTCGCACTGAAGCCGGTGATGAACGCGTGCGCGTGCTTCAGATTGGCCTGGGTGGTGAGAATCTGGTGCGCTATGCCTGCATCACCAACGAGCTGCGGCACTTCAACGGCCGGACCGGCATGGGCGCCGTCATGGGCTCCAAGAACCTGAAAGCCATCGCCGTGCGCGGCTCAGGCCGTTACAGCGATCTGGCATTTGACCCGCAGAAGCTGAAAGAACTGGGCCGTTCGCTGCTGGCTTCTTCCAGGGAACACCCGCTGGCAATGGCCATGCGCAACAAAGGCACACCCGATCTCGTGGGAGGGCTGAGTGCCGCTGGAATGCTTCCCACACGCAATTTTCATCAGGGCGCCTTTGACAGGATAGAAGGTATCCGCTATGAAGCCTATTCCGAACAGTTGTTGACCGGGCATCATACCTGCTTCGCCTGCCCCATCGCCTGCAAACAGGAAGTAGAGGTGAATGACCGCTACCAGGTCAGCCGTGCTTATGGCGGGCCGGAATACGAAACTATTGGTGCTTTCGGTTCACTGTGCTGTGTCGATGATATCCAGGCGGTTGCCAAAGCCGGTGAGCTATGCAACAAATATACCCTTGATACCATTTCCACTGGTACCACCATCGCCTTCGCCATGGAATGTTTTGAAAACGGCCTGATCGGGCTGGAAGATACGGGCGGGATCGATCTGCGTTTTGGGAATGCCCAGGCCATGCTGCAAATGGTTGAGTTGATTGCCCACCGCCAGGGATTTGGCGATTTGCTGGCCGAAGGAAGCCGCCGCGCCGCCGCGATGATCGGCCAGGGCGCCCCTCTGTTTGCCATGCAGGTGAAAGGGCAGGAGCTGCCCATGCATGAAGTACGCGGCAAGGTAGGTGTTGGACTGGGTTTTGCCGTTTCCGACACCGGCGCCGATCACCTGACGTCCATCCACGACACCTCCATTACCAATCAGGAGGCAATCGCTTTTAAAGGGGCCCATGACC
Source organism: Chloroflexota bacterium (assembly GCA_021372725.1). Lineage (GTDB taxonomy): Bacteria > Chloroflexota > Anaerolineae > Anaerolineales > Anaerolineaceae > JAJFTV01. The sequence goes on from JAJFTV010000051.1 coordinate 24,852, forward strand.
TGGGGATACAGGAAGCCATCCCGGCTCGTGAGTTGAGTGAACGCAAGGCCAGCCAGTATACCCTGATGGAAAACTGGGTCAGTTTTGGCAAGGTAATCGGGTTCTGCTACTTTGGCCCGGTGCCGCGCTGTTTTGTTCAGGTAGACGAAGTTCTGAAGGTTATCCGCCTGGCAAGCGGGTGGGACATCACTCTGGAGGAAGCCTTGCTGATCGGCGAGCGTGCCACCAACCTGGCGCGTGTCTTCAACGTGCGTGAGGGACTGAGCCGTCGTGATGATACCCTTCCCGATCGCCTGTTTTCTCCGCTTGAAAATGGCGCGCTTGAAGGGGTCAACATTGACAGGCAGGCCTTTGAAGAAACCATGACTGCGGTGTATCACGAAAAAGGCTGGAATCCTGAGACGGCCGCGCCCACCCGCGAAAGGTTGGTAAAGCTGGGCCTGGAATGGGCCGCCGATCTGATTGGAGCCATATAAATGAAAGTGCATCTGGCCGGTCATTTGAGCTGGTATCCTCCGCAGAAAAGCTCCTGGTTTGAGATGGAAGCCCCACCGCAAACCAAAGTTGAAAATCTGCTGGAACAGCTTGGCGTTCCCCTGGCTGAGGTGGCAGTGATATTGGTCAACGGCAAGCTGACGGATGTGAACGGCGAATTTCTGTGCAATGAGGATGTGGTGGAGATATTCCCTCCCATTGCGGGAGGATAAAACCTGGAATCGGGAATATAAAAGGGCACCGGATCATCATCCAGTGTCCTTTTTCTTCTTCTCCTGCCGGATAAATTCTCCGTCAAGTTATTCGTTTAGCATTTCAATTATCTTGATTTTTGATATTTTTCCAGATCCACCGAGGCGATGTAAGGCAAATTTCGCCCGTGTTCATCGATATCCAGCCCGTACCCCACCACAAAATGATCCGGGATACTGAAACCCAGGTAATCGATGGGAATATCGATTCTGTGCCGGTCGGGTTTGTCGAGCAGCGCACAGGTGCGCAGGCTGCGCGGATGCCTTTCGAGCAGCAGCTTCTTTACTGTAAAGAGTGTGATGCCAGTATCCACAATATCGTCGATCAGGATCACATCCCAGCCGTCAATGCTGGTCTTGTGGTCAGAGTCGATGCGCACCCAGCCGCTCGACTGGTCACCTGAATAGGATGATACCGACATAAAATCCATCGTCATCGGGCGCCGGACTGTGCGCATCAGGTCGGTGATGAACACCACACTGCCGCGCAGCAAACCCAACAGCAGCAACTTATCCGATTCGGCATAATCCCGTGTGATCTGATCACCCAGGAGGTGCACACGCTCCTCGATCTCTTCGCGGGAGATGAGGATCTTGTCGATAAAATGATAAGGAAATTCAAGATTTGGATTCATCGTCCTTGTAACAACCGTTTTAGATTTATCTTCCACACACATTTCCATGAAAATTGGCAGGCTAAGTATAGGGTATATCTAAAATTTCCTCAAGGGATATACTTACAATTCACAAGGCTGTACTCCTTCTTCATGCTGTTGTGCGGGAACTCTGAAATCAAATTCGTTAGGACAAAAAAGTAAATGATAATGAAAGGAAAACAACAGATAAAATTGTGTCATCATGAGATATAATCGTAAACGCATGTGTACCAATCATCGGGAGAGAGAAATTAAATCGATGTAGTTAAGCTTTTTTAACATGTACACAATGACCTGTAGGCTTACGAATCACATATATTTTGCAATTCGAACCTTTTTTCTCTGTTTTAATATATTATGAAGAAAAGCCAATTACAATAAATACGTAGATTCATGCCACTCTAATTGTCACTCAAATATTTTGGAATTAATTGGAATTCCTCATGTCAAAAAAAACCAAAACATCTTCATTCGGTGTATCAAAAAGAGAAGGTCACGACTCCTCGAATTTCTACAATAGAAAAATGTATACGAAAACCAGGAATATTGAGAATCTTCTTGTTAAAAGCACAGATGAAGTTAGAATAGTTGAACCAGTTATTCAACGAACCAATTGCAGGCATAAGGAATTAGAAAATACAGGAGAACTCTCTTTAGGAGATTGGAAAGATAAAATATATCTACATAGTTCAGAAGATATGCCAATTCCTTCAAATAGCGTTGCACTCGCCTTTACATCGCCTCCTTACAATGTTGGAAAAGATTACGACGATGATATATCTCTTGAGGAGTATTTTGGACTCATTAGAAGAGTAGCGCAGGAAGTGTATCGGGTGTTACTCCCTGGGGGGCGATATGTGATAAATATCGCCAACCTGGGGCGGAAACCATATATACCTATGCATGCTCATTTCTACAATATTCATGAAGAAGTAGGCTTCCTTCCGATGGGAGAGATTATATGGCAAAAGGGGAAGGGTGCGAATGGAAGCTGTGCCTGGGGTAGCTGGCAAAGTGCCAAATCTCCCAGATTGCGCGATCTTCACGAGTACTTGTTGGTATTTGCGAAATCGGATTACACGAGGAAGGATAAAGGTATCTCTGATATCTCACGAGAAGAGTTTATGGAAGCAACACTATCTGTTTGGCAAATACCGCCAGAGTCGGCAAAAAGAGTGGGTCATCCGGCACCTTTTCCTGTTGACCTGGCAGCCAGAGTAATAAAACTGTACTCCTATGTTGATGATGTAGTTTTGGATCCTTTCGTTGGGTCAGGTACTACGTGTGTCGCGGCGAAAAAACTAGATAGACATTATATAGGGTTTGATATTTCTAAAGAATATGTGGATATTTCTCAACGAAGACTTGCAGAGTTGGATTATCCAAATTCACAATATAGTTTACTGGAAAAGTTATCAGAATATTCTACAAATGAGTTGGAACATCAAAACAAGGAATAATGGATGGCTTCAATTAAAACCACGACATCAGAACTCATTGTGGGTTTTGGGTTACTTGGCATATCACCGATAAGCAACTCATCAAATGCTTTGGGAATGTTTGATAGAACATTATCAGAGAATCTATTCCAGGAAGTAAAAAGGGAATTTCGCGAGAAAGAGAGTGACTATAATCCGTTATTTCTGGTCGGCAAGCAAGTACGGGAATCACAATATCCAAATATTACAAAAGTACGATGGACCGGTGGCGTTAGACAGGGTCAGGGTGTATCTGGTGCATATGACCTGTTCCTTCCCGAAGTAAATACTAACATAAGCGTAAAAATGGATAGTGATGCAATGGGAAATAGATCTCCTGAGAATTTATTTCGTAACCTGCCTCAAAGCCTGGAGGATACAACCAGAGGGGGAGTAAATTGGTTTATTGATACAGCGCTGCCAGAAATTCAAGAGCTTTATGCTTATGCGAGAAATAATTATTCCGGACAAATACCTCATGACGTCAGAGAATTTTTCTCCAGAAGAGTATCTGGCGCTGAAAAAGAAAATTTTACAGATTTCATTACTGGCGGGCTAGTCAATGACATGGTATTTTCGGATTTGTATGTTAGGATGGCTCACAAAGCAGCGGATGCAGCAGCAAATGAGTTTATTGGTCATTTCTCAGCTCTTCCAACAAATCGTAAGGCACAAGTTGCGGACAGAATTGCCCGTACTTTTTTCCGTATCGATTCCAATTCATATATCTATGTCGCATCAGAAGGGAAACGCAGTTATGCACTGAGAATTCCTTCTCTAACTGACTGGAAAGCAAATTGGAAAGTCACGTATGTTAATCCTGTGTCTGACAATTCAAGGGGGCAGGGATACATCAAGATGCCTATACTTGTTCAAAACAAAGCTGATCAAATGATTTATACATATAATTTCCATATTGAACTACGTTGGAGTCATGGGAAGTTCTGTGGTAATCCAGAAGCGAAGCTTTATAAGGATTTCGATTGGTCAAGTGTCAGATTTTTCGAGAAAATTGTAACATACAATAGTAAACCTGATTCACCGGGCTAAGATCAAGCAGACAAAACGATTTTTCCAAAGCTATAAATTCATCGCACCAGCCAGTATTTTCGTTTCCAACCGTCGCGTGGTTCCTCAAACCTTCCCCAATCGCAGCCCTGGTCGATCAAAAATTGATGGATCTCGTTATCCACATCATCGTTGCCCGGACACAGGATGACCATTCCCCCATATCTGGTGACGCGCTTCAGCTCCGCCCATTCTGCCTCTGGCTCATCACCAAACACGTGCCCGCCCATCGTCACATCGGCAAAGCCATCCAGAAATGGAATACAGGTGATCAGGCCATCCACGGTAAACAGATTGTTCACACCGCGGCTGGCAGCTTTTTGGCGAATGTAATTCCGTAAGTTGGTCACCGGCTCCACCGCATAGACAACCCTGGCATCGACAGCGGCAATGAATGCCTGCCGGCCGGTCCCGGATCCCACATCGATCACCGTCTTTCCCGTGAAATCCAACAAACTGGTCAGTTCATCGGAATCCCAATTCAGAAACGGTTGTTCGTCATACACCTCGGGGTTGAGCGCGTACACCAGCAGATCGACAAATTTTCGCAAGACCGCCTTTTCGGCTTCGCGCAAATCCGGCAGGTTATTCGGATGCTGCTGAAGTACATCCTCCAGCCAGGGCTCGATATTCGGGCATTTATGCCGCAGGAACCATTCCACTGCCGGGTTGGCCCGCAAGGCGGTGGCAAATTCAGCCAGCGGCAGATTAAAGGACGGGAACCAATTGATCTGAGCCTGTTCCAACAGCAGCAGACTGTTAAAAGGTAGACTGTCAGTTTCCATCCAGTTGAGCGGCATCGTTTATGAAACCCACTCCTCTCCGTGGTGATTGTGCTCCCTGGCCTGTTCCCTGATTTCTTCTGCAATACTGCCGGCTTCTTCTTTAAGAATTTCCAGTTGCTCGCGCAGGCGTTCCATTTCATCTGCCAGGTTTTCGCGTAAATCTTCCAGATCAGAGCTGTGCACCATAAAACCCGGCATGGCCTGCCTGGTAGCCCGGTTGATGATATGGTTTACATTGGGTATCCGCACCTCGGGGATGTGAAAATCCATTCCGGGGCTGACAAAGAATTCATCATCAGGATTCTTCTTACTGGCACTTTTTTCCAGCGCATCCAGAAGCTGCTTGGCATCGTCAACCGTAATCCTACCTTCCGCTACCATATCCAGTATCATATTCCGTTCTTCTTTAAAGTCCATATCAACTCCCTTGATTAATGAATGAAAATATATGGGGATTTGGCGGAATTCACCGCGTGGGGAATCTCATTGCGAGTGTTTTGTTTCGATTGATCTGCGAAATCATATACCGTTCCTGTTCGGTTGTCCGCATTCAACATACTCCGAATATTTATTGGGCCAGATCCTGGAGCATTCCGGCCGCCTCGGCAGCGGTGATCTCTCCCCGCTTGAGTTTCATCAGGATTTCCTTCCGTTTGAGAGAGATAAATTCCTCTGTCTGCTCTTCGTAAGAAAATTCTGCCACCACCTTATCCAGCCGGGATCGAATTGCCCAATATGATTCGCCACTTTCACGGGCCATTTCCTTGATATTCCCCCGATTGCGGATAAATTCAACCAGAAACTCAAGTGTATCCGCCGGCAGCTTAAGAAATGGATTGAGCGGGTAAAACCCGGTTACAACTGTACTGCATGTTGTGCAGCCCAATTGGGTGATTGCCAGAGAAGAACCGCAGCTTGGACACTTTAAAGGGATTTCACTCATGGTAGTCTCCTGTAAAAAGAGAATAGCACGTTTTGATAATTATGTCAATATATTTTGTTTATTAACCAATATTATTGTTTTTATAACCATATTATTGGTGTTTTTCACATAAGATTGTTCAAGGAACACACCAATTATCGCACATCCCTGGCAGTAGGCTGTGAAAAAGTTGAAATTATTCATCATATCGCCTAACCCCCTATCCCCCTTCCCGACGGGAAGGGGGAAAAAACTATTTTGTTGGATTTTTTAGCCGTAAGACGGCTAAAAAATCCAACAAAAATAAAAATCCCCTCAGCGAGGGGCGGGGATTTTTATCCAAAGTGGCTGTCCACTCTTTTGGGACAGCCCCATTTTTTACTGAAGTATGTACTGTACTTATTCCATTTTCAACAATTCCC
>JAJFTV010000058.1 GCA_021372725.1 Chloroflexota bacterium
CGCCTCTGTCGGCAAACCGCACTGCCACGTCTGCGGCAAGCCGATCTCGCATCAGACCGTGGATCAAATCGTGGATCTGATACTGGCGTATCCCGCAGATACCCGCGTCATCATCATGGCGCCCGTTGTGCGCGACCGGAAGGGCGAATTCAAGAAGCTTTTCGAAACGGATGACTCACTCAGCAATGAGGATCATCTAAAATTGGCAGAGATGGCGTATGAGGACGGGGACTATTCTTTTGTAGATCAGGCGGCAGCGCCGTTGCTGGATATCGCGGACTCAAAAGGTTCAGCCTTAATGATTCTCGGAAAGACGAGAATGGTTCAAGGTTACTATGATGAAGCTGTATCTTTTTTTCGGCAGGCTGTCGAGGATAATCCATACGCACCGGATCGGTGGGTGCATCTCTGTGATGCGTGCCGAAAGGATACCGAAGAACGGGATATTCTTGGTATCCTCAACGAGGGGTTGAGTTATCTGGCAGATTCATCCACTATACATAGCGAGATTGCCCAGGAATATTATCTTAACGGTAAAGTTACCGATGCTCTCTCTTATTTGCAAAAAGCCGTGAGCTTACCTCCAGATTCAAAAGAAGGCGTCATCAACGCCGGATCATTAATGGTCAGCATGGGTGATGTTCAAAAGGCTTTTGAATATTATCTGAATGTTTTAAATCGATTTGAATTTGATAGGGATATCGCCAGGTTGGCTGCCTTAAGCGCCATGGATAATGAAGAATATGAGACAGCGGAAAAGATCTTGACCACACTTTTTGGACAAATCAAACCCACCGCGGATGACATTGCTTCATTCATCCTGGCGAGATTAAAAGGGAAAAGCCCCATTTTTTCTGATGATCTTGATATTTCGACAGAAGAATTATCAAAGCTTAATGAAAAAATGGATGAAGGTTTGAAATTGGACCCGGAGCACCTTGGAATTAATCTCTTGCGTGCAGAAATGGAAGCCTATCTGGGGGATTACGAGAGCGCACAACAAATATTCAGGATGCTGATTGAACATGACAACACAAGTCACTGGAAAACCCTGGGCGGATATGGGTATACTTCCCTGAAATTGGATGATATCCCAACTGCAATTGCAGCACTTCAGGAAAGTTATTCAATTAATCCAGAACAAACCAAATTGGAGCAGTATCTGGCCGAAGCCTACCTTGAAGCAGGTTTGTTGGTGGATGCCAGGTCATTTGCAGATAAACTTTTTTCGAGAAAATCCAATGATCCCACCACACTTTTATGGTATGCGGATCTGAACGGAAAAATGGGTGATTGGGAAAAAGTAGTTGCTGCACTTCAAAATGCCTATCACCTTAATCCTGGTGATCCGGTCATCATGATGAAACTTGCTGAAAGTTTTGTAAGAACTGGAAGAAAGCAAGATGCCAATCAACTTGCAAGGTTATTAATCAATCTTCCTGATCTTAATGCAGATATGTTGCTTGGATTGGCAAACCTGTTTGCTCAAATGGGTGAATGGGCTACGGTTTGTGATCTTCTTGAAAAAAGTCTGGAAAGAGGATATCCGGAACCTTATCAAATCCATTTTGCAATGTCATTGATGTATCAAAAAATGGGTGATTATGAGACTGCTTTGAATTATTCACAAAAAGCAATGGTCTCCTCCGATAATTACTACCTCTACATCCACCAGGCTGATTTGTTTTATCTACTCGATAAACCTCAGGCGGCACTTTCATGCCTTGATTTTAGCGATACTATTTTGCCTGCTGCAGATCAAAGCATCTTCCACCATCGTCTTTTCAACAACCTCGAAAGTATTTTCCACATAAATAACTGGTTGGCTGCCATACACGATGGAGATGGAATACTTTTTAGAAGAATTTTGTCCTTACGAAAACTGAACAAATTCGAGGATGCCTTCAGATTGGCGAAAGATGCCTACGCGGCCGGAAAATCCGAAAATCGGATCGTTATATTGATGGATCTGGCAATTCGGACAGCCAATTTTGGGTATGTAAAAACCCTTGTCAAAGAGAACCGGCATATCGATAACAAAGAAATAAGGCAAGCCATTGGTCTTTTGAACCTTCGCCTCAATATTTTGCTGGATAATATCGATATTGTCAGAAAATTGGTTGCAGAAGACCAGCTTGCCCGTTTCAGTAATAGTGAATGGTATTGTGCGCAAAGCATCATCAGCAGGCTGGACAAGAAGTGGGATACGGCAAACCAGAATTATCGACAGGCTAAAACCATCTGTCTGAATAAATCTGCTCTTCAGGCCTCTTCGAATGCAGTTGGAATGAGCGGGTACGACTTCATAAGTGAATTATTGGATGATGATCCTTACTGGTTGTGGGATACTGCGGCGGGTTTGCTTATTTGGGATGAATCCATACCCGAACTGACACGAATAGCACAAGAAAAACCGGATCATTTGGCAATTCAACTTGAATTGATCAAGATACTCACCCTTGCCGGTGAATGGACCTATCTTGCAGCAGAACTCGAGATCGAAAAACGAAAACCTTCCCTGGACAGGGATGCTGGCGAAGTACGACAACTTGTACAAACCAGCATCAAAAAATTCGAAAAAGGAATCAAGGAACCGAATATCAGCAAGTGGGTGACCAGGGCAAATATCGTTTATTCGAAGAAACAGGCTGATATCAAAGAGATTGGCGAACAGTTGCAAATGCCCGAAGACCTGGAATTTCTGGTTGGTTTCTTGCGCAAGGAAAACAAATATACACCGGCTGCAGAAATTGCCGAAAAACTTGGCCGGCATTTCAAATCGATCTGGCAGCAAGCCTTGTGTTACAAACACTCCAATCGAGAAAAGGGTATTCAACTGTTAAAATCTGATATGGATCAGTCAACAGGTTTTCCTTTCCAATATATTGCCCTTGGTCAACTGTCGGAGATGAGTGAAGATTATCCCACTGCTTATCAGGCGTACCGTCAGGCTGTAAATATCTGGAAGGATGAACCTTTATGGCACACGCATTGTGCAGATCTGGCAGAAAAATGTGGTGATGGCGAACGCTCGGTTCTGCATCTCAAGAAAGCCCTGAATCTTGGTTATAAAAAATTGGATACTGCCATGAAACTCGGCAAAATTTACCAGAACAGGTCTGAGTTCCAAAAAGCAATTGATACATTGGAGCCTGTTTATCAAGAAGGGCTTGGCAATTTTCCGCTTCTGATGCAGCTTGGATTTGCCTGTTATGAAACAGGTGATACAAAAAAAGCTTTTGAATACGCAGAACAGGCAAAAACTTTGGATCCGGCGTCTGAACAACCGTTTCTGTTATATGCCAGGATCAGTGATTACATGGGTCAATATCATGCTGCCATGGAATATACGAGAAAAGCACTGGAATTAAAACCCGGGGATGAAGATACCCTGGTATTGCTCAGCAAATATATCGAAAAATCAGGGAATCCTGATGAAGCTTACCAATTGCTTGAAAATGTCGTTGTGGCAGGTGATGCGGGATGGACAGTGATTGGCGAGTATGTAAGAAGGAAATATGAACGATCTGGTCCTTCAGGTGTCTTATCCTTCCTGGAAAATTTGAAAAATAAAGGTAATTTACCTGAAGATATGCATGCTTATCTGGCGGAAGCATATTTTGAAAAAGAGCAGCTTGCCGATGCAGAACATGAAGCATTGGCAGCCATAAAAGTAGATGCCAATTCTCATAAAATGAATTATTTGTTGGCCATAATCAATCATCGCAACGGGCAATTGGATTTGGCATCCCATTATGCAGCACAAGCAATACAATTGTGCCCTGATCGTATCGACGCATACCTTGAACTGGCAGATATCTACAAGGCCAAAAATGAAACAGCCAAGGCATTGGAAGTTTACAAGCAGGCAATCAACTCAAATCCGGGAAATCATCTCGGTTACTTCCAGGCCGGTTTATTGCTACGTGAAACAAGAGATTTCCAGGAATCCGAAATCATGCTGAAACAAGCGGCCAAACTGGTTCCGGATGACATCAATATTCACAGACAATTGGGTGCAGTCATTGCATTAAATTTGGTTCACCATGCACAAGAGGAGAAAATCGTTCCATGAATAACAAGAATCTCACTTATCTGACGTCAGGCGTCATACAACGCAAGGATTTTCAACAACTGCTCTTCGCTTCTTTACAGACTGAAGGGCTGGTATTTGCGAAACGTCTAACCTCAATGTGGCTTGAAAAATATCCCGGCGATCTGGAAATCCAGTATATCAATGCCAGAATTTTGGCAAATGAGGGAAAAATTACCGAAGCCAAAACATTGCTTGAATCAATTTGTGATACCGACCCTGAATTCATCGAAGCACAGGAATTATTGGTAAAACTGTGTTACCAGGAAGAAACTCATCCATCCATCGATACGCTTTCTTGCATTTATGCGATGGGCAAACCGATTTACGTCGATTTTTCAATACCGGATTGGAGTTTCATTTTTCGCACTGCCTGGCAGGCATTTCTGGCAGAACAATATGATGATGCAGATCATTTGATTCGACAGGTGATTTCGCTCAAACCGCAACTCCCGCTCGCCGCTATTCTCCACCAACGAATTGTGTCCATTAAGGGCGATGAGAATGCAAATATACAACTCATTAACCTCTACCACGAAAGATTTCCGAAATGCATTCATTTCACACTCTACAAGGCTGATTTGCTGATGACAGATGGCAATGATTTGGATGCCGTTGAACTGTTGTATGAATGTGTAACCAATGATTCGATGGGTTTGGTCGCCCAAAGAATTTGGGGGTCCGAACATCGCTACCGGTCACTTTGGCCGGATCAATATGAAATGGAATTTGGGGTGCAGATCCCTGTTGAGGTGATGTCTTTCCTGGGGAGGAATACACTCACGCAGGGAGAGTCTGTTTCAGAGCCGGTCGAAGAAGAAATCGAAGCACCTGAACAACTTGAAGAAGCCCAACCTGAAGTGACCGATGAGGAAACAGAGACCTATATTGAAACTGAAGATGGCGCAAGTACCATCGAGGTGGTTGACAAAATTTTTGAAAAACTGGCTAAAAAACTTAAGCAACCCGAATTAAAGCGTACCGATGGCAGGTTCCCGGTTTATGTCATATTGTCTTTGAAAACGAATCTCATCAGAAAGTACGGAAAGCAGACCTTCCTGGTACTGGATACCGAGATGCAGTCTATGGCAACCGCCATACGGTCGCACCTTGGTTGGGGATCTTTGGTCGTCTATCCTGATGACCCGGTCAGCATGGTCAGTTTTGGATTGGCTACTCTGGAAACCATTGATCCCTGGAAGATCAAAACCATGCTCATGGATCTCGATAGCTATTTAGGCAAAAAAGGTGAGATGATCGGGTCCCTTCTCATTGTGGGTGGTGATGAAATCGTTCCGTTCCATAAGCTGCCAAACCCGACCGATGATTTGGATGAAGCTGTTGCATCGGATAACCCCTATGCTGCAACGGACGGGAATTATTTTGTACAAGAGTGGCCGGTGGGAAGGCTGCCGGATGAGCCAGGCGCGGATGCAGGTTTCTTGCTGAGTCAAATACGGTCCGTGATATCACGCCACACAGTGGAAAAGACATCAAGGTCATGGGTACAGATATTGTTGAACATCCTCAACATTTTCAAGGCTGCCAGTTTGAAGAAAAATAGCAAGAGAAAGAGCCTGACCAGTATTGGCTACTCGGCTGCAGTTTGGCAGCAATCGTCAAAATCGGCCTACAAGCCAATCGAATATGGCAACAAGCTGCTTACCTCTCCTCCAGAACAGACAGGAACCATCAAATCAACGAAGTTCTCCTCATCTTCCATAGAATACTTTAATCTACACGGGGTAGAAGACGGAGCCGAATGGTATGGTCAACGTGAGACAGGTGATTTGAAGTCACAAATCGATTATCCAATTGCCCTTACTCCAAAAGAGATAACCAGGAACACACTTACACCAAATATTGTTTTTAGTGAAGCCTGTTATGGAGGCCTTGTCAATGGAAAAACAGAGGATCAATCC